>NZ_JACGMO010000058.1:0-43065 GCF_015354745.1 Micromonospora sp. S-DT3-3-22 | reverse complement strand
CACCTCCAGGCGATCATCAAACACCGACTCAAGAGCATCCAGTACCGCACCGACCTACTCGACAGCTTCCTCGCCCACACCGGCCTGACCCTCGAACCCGACACAACCTGACCATTCAAGATCTGTAGCCCGCTTCGCGGAGCACCTCGACAAGAACGGTCTTGATGATAGAACGGTATGCTGACATCGCTTGCTGAGACTTCGGCACATTCGGGAACATGCAGTTCAAGCTTATCCCGGACGAGTTTCGGTAGAACCACATGTTCCCGGTATTCGTGTGGGATGCGTTCGGGATCGTCGAGGGAAGCCAGCTGTGGTATTGGTCGTAGTTGGGCATCTTCCGAAAATCGATAAAAGAGAAGAAGTTTACCGGGAAAGGCCAAGTCCTCAGGTGGTAATACTGCGGAGCCAACAATTCCCAGGCCTTGACGAACGGCACATCCACGCTCTTGATCATGGCCTTGAAGCTCACCTGCGCGGCGTGGAGAACCTCCGGAAACGAAAGTTCACCCGACACGGAAAAAGCAATTGGCACAGTATTGACGAACCATCCGAATGATTCACTCCACCGCGGGTCCCGCCGCTCGCTGATAGGGAGGAAGCCATAGTATGAGGTCGCGCCGGAAACTCTGTGCAGCGCGATCCCCACTGCGGCCAGCAGACCCAGGAAAAGCTTTCCATTATAATGGGCACACAGGTCTTCGAACGCCGTTGCATCCTCATCGTCGAGGAGTCGGACGGTCAAGTTGTGGGCCGGGTACATGCGACCTGCCTCGATGCCAAGGTCGAGCGGAATCTGCGGAAACAGCCCTCCGGACTGTGCGACGAAAGATCGCCAGTACTCTAGCTCCGGGCCTTCCGCGGTGATTCCGGAGTACTTCCTCCGTTGAGCTTCAGCAAAGTCGAGGTAGCTACCGGCGGGCGCGGTGGGCAACCGCCGCCCAGCGCAGACGTCTGCGTACACACGCTGCACCTGATCGACGGCTATCGCCAGGGATATCCCGTCGCAAACAATGTGGTCGAATGCCAGGAAAACCATTGAATGTTCGGCACCAACCAGTACGCCCATACGGAACAGCGGCCACGACAAAGTGCTAATTTCTCGGTCAAACATGGCTTTGAGATGACCCGCAGCAGCGTCTGCCGTAGGCATCTCTCCGCTATCCACGTGATGCAGCGTCACGTCGGCCGGAGACATGACGTCACATCGCAGGGCGCCGGCGAGATGTTCGAAACCGCATCTCAGTACCTCATGCCGCTCGACGAAGTGCCGGAGGGCACTCTCCAGTGCGGGGAGATCGACACGACCAGGAATTCGGAAGGTGACCGCGATCCAGTAGTCCTCGGAAGCGTGTTCCCGCCGTGCGGAAGCCGCTGCCGTGAAGTGCTTCTCCTGATTGAACGACGCGATTTTCTCAGCGAGGTAGGCTGGGTCCAGGTTTTCGGGGGCACAGAGCTGCCATTCGTGAATATGACCGGGCATCGCCTCGAGGTCCGAAAACGGTATCTGCCGCATGCGCGTCCACCTCTCGGGACGTCAGGCTGACGGTCGCGTCGGGGGTGCAGCGCGGTCCGCGACCATCGGATGTTCTATTGGCTGAACAGAAGAAATTATACATTTTCGGCAGCAACGAGCTGAACGACTGAGGGAAAGGTCCACCTTGACAGAATTCGCAGGCACGGCGCGGGATTCCCTCAGATGGACATGACCATGAGTGCGGTTCGACCGTTCGACACTGGCGTGAGTAGACCGAAGGGAGGATCATTCACGACATCAAGCGGGAAGGCGGGGATTGATGATATTGCTCCTGGCAGCATTCGGATCACGCGGCGATATTGATCCTTTCGTCGCGCTCGGCCGCGCGTTGGTCAATGCGGGTCACGAGGTGCGGTTGGTGACCCAACGCGAGTTTTGCGATCTTGGCCGGGATTCGGGCCTGGACACAAGACCGATCGACATGGATTCCAGCCGCCATCTCCTCGGTCTGCCGGCGGCCCGAACAGCCCTGCGCCGGGACTACGATCCCGTGGCTGTTGCTCGGTTGATGTCAGCGTTGACCCCTCAATTCGAGCGCATCTACCGGGGCACGCTCGCTGCCGCACGGGGCGTGGGGGCGATGATCTGCCACCCGATGGCGTTCCCCGCACTCGACGTCGCCGACCAACTGGGGATACCCGTTGTCGAGGTGCACCACGTGCCCGCCGTCCGAACGCGTGCGTTCCCCTCCGCCACGGGGCACCGGATCGGACATACGCTGGGATCTCTGGGGAACCGGCTTTCATACGCTGCCGACGATTGGGTTGCTTGGAAGCTGACCGGGCGCATCATGAACCGGCTCGGACGAGAGGTTCTTGGTCGCCCACCGCTGTCCACCCGGCAGGCGCTGAACCTGCGACGCCAACGGGTTGGAGTGATCGTCGGGGTGAGCCCGACGGTGCTGCCGCGGCCCGACGACTGGCCGGCAGAAGTGATCATGACAGGGTATCTGCGAAATCCCGCCCAGACTCACGGCACGCTGGAGCATGCCACGTCGCGCTTCGTCGCTGCCGGCGATCCGCCGATACTTGTCACGCTCGGCTCGACGCCGACGCTCGAACCACATCGGGTCAGTCAGCTCCTGGTTGCCGCCGCGCGTCGTGCCGGACTGCGGATCGTTCTGCAACGCGGCGTTGCCGGACTCACCCACAGCTTCGATCCGCGATGGGTACATCTGGTCGGAGACCTCGACTACCACCAGATCCTCGGGCGGGTCGCCGCAGTGGTGCACCACGGTGGGGCCGGCACCCTGGCCCAGGTCCTCGCCCATGGCAAACCGTCAGTCGTCCTGCCGAGTTTCGCCGATCAGTTCTTCTGGGCACACCGTGTGCCGGCCCTCGGGGTCGGGCCCCGGCCGTTGCCCCTACGACGGCTCACCGAGTCCGCCCTGGCGCAACGGCTTGCTGAGGTTACGGCCAATCCTGAGTACGGCAGCCGCGCCATGGTCATCGGTGCGGGCATCGACGCCGAGGACGGTCCGCGCGCCGCGGCCATCGCGGTCAACGATCTTCTCACCTAGGATCCGCCCCAACGGCGATGCCGTCGAGTGCAGAGGCAATGATCCGGCGCCGAACCGCGGTGGACAAGGTCGTCCGTTCAGAATGCGCCGGTACGGCTTGTCGTGGTCGGATGGGCGGAACGGCGCCGATTCCTCGCGTTGCCGGTTCTTCGGTGCCTGGCTGACGCCTCACGACGGGCAGGGCCGCGACAGCGCCACAACCGCCTGGAAGTCGCATTGGAAGCTCAGGTGTGGCAGAATCGGCAACATCAAGCGTTTTGTCCGATTAGTAGCTAAGTTGCTCCTTGTGTGACCCCTCACCACGTCTCGGCCCGCCCGAAGGGCGGCCCGTCACGGAAGACAGTCCGGGTCAGACCACCACTGCGCTGTGTCGCCGACGCAGCGAACTGGCGTCGTACAAGGAGGACAAGTTGGGGGAAGAGGCAGGGAGCATCAGCGGCGAGTCGGTCAGCCGAACAAAGCGCCGCAAGCTCAAAGCGATCCTGGCCGGGGGGCTCGCCCTCGGCGTCGGAGCAACGATCACGCTCGCAGCCTGGAACGACTCTGAATACGCCAAGGGCACCTTCAGCGCAGGCACGTTCGGCATCGAGGGAAGTACCGACGGCACCACCTATGCGGAGCATCCCACAGCCGGCTCGGCGGCGGCGTTGGCCTTCAGCACCGGCTTCGACGACATCAGTCCCGGCGACGTGGTGGCGGCACCGTTCGCCGTTCGACTAACCGCGGCCACCACGTACGACGCCACGGTCACGGTAGCGTCGGCCACTCCCGCTCCGCCGGCCTTCGTCGGTCTCACCTACGGAATCGCGACCGTTCCCACCTTCGCCGATTGCGATGCGACACCCACGACCCCGACGTGGATCGTGACCCAAGGCACCCCGCTCACCTCAGTCGCCGGCGCGACGTCGTTCAACCTCACCGAGGGCACCCCGCCCACGACACCCGGCGCGCCTGCCTTCCTGTGCTTCGTGGTCACGGCGGGACCCACTCTGGTGCAGGGCACGTCCGTCGTCCAGACCTGGCAACTATTGGCGGAGTCTGTCTAGAGCGATGTCCGCGGTCAACCACCGGGCTGCAGTCGACCCACCGCGGCTGCGCAAGATCCGTGCCGTGCTCGCCGGCGCGCTCGTCCTCGGCTTCGGGACGACGTCCACACTCGCCTCGTGGACCGACGGCGAGTACGGCACGGGATCATTCGCCGCCAGCATCTTCGGCACCGAATCGCAGACCGCATCCAGCAGTTGGGCCAGCCACACTCCAACAGGAAATGCGGCGATGTTGGCCTTCAACGCCACAGCGATGTCCCCCACGGTCTCGTACTACGCATGGATCGACATCCGCACCACATCGACGACCACCACCAGTGGGACCGTCGCACTGAGCAACTCGTCGAACGACTCCGGCACGCTCCTGCCAGTTCTCCAGTATCGCGCGGTGCGGACCGCTACCACCGGCACCACCTGCGCCGCCGCCGCCTTCACGGGATCCCCCGTCTGGATCGTCGGGCCCAGCTACACCAGCATCACCTCGGTGCCCGTTCCTGCCGTCTCCTCCTCCATAACGGCTCCGGCCGGCACGACACCGCAGTTGCGCTTCTGCTTCGAGACGCGCATCCAGTCCGGTGCCAGCAACACCTACCAGGGCACGACCGGCTCCGTCACCTGGCAGTTCACTACCACGTCTACGTAAGGATCCCCGCAGATGGTGGGACGACTCCATCAACGGCACAGCATCCTCGTGCGGGTCGCCGATCTGGCGCTGACCCTGCTCGCCGTCGGCGGGGCGGTATGCGTCGTCCTTGTTCCGCTGGCCCTGTTCTTCGACATCTCCCTCGTCCTGTTCAAGACCGGATCGATGGGGCCCACCATCCCTGCTGGATCGCTGGCGGTGGTGCGGGAGATACCCGCCTCCGAGGTTGCCGTGGGAGATGTCGTCACTGTCGACCGCACCCCGTTGCCCCCGATCACCCACCGGGTGGTCGACATCGCCGACGGCGGAGGGCCGGTGCGCCTGCTCACGCTGCGGGGGGACGCGAACGAGTCCAATGACGCCATGCCACACGCGGTGACACACGTGCGGCTCGTCGAGTGGTCGGTGCCCGGGCTCGGGTACGCGGTGCGCACCTTGTCGAACATCTACGTGACAAGCATGATCGCAATAGGCATCGCGGTGATCATCACCTGGGCGTTCTGGCCTCGCGACACCTCCCCGCAGACGCTGCGGAAACGACCCTGGCACCGCCGCAGGCCGTCCACGGCACCCCGGTCAGATCCTGGGCACCGCCCCCCACCGAACGGCACCCCACCGGACGTCGGACCACGCGCGGGACGTCCACTCATCGCTGTGGCGCTACTGTCGGGCCTCACCGCCGCGGTACTGGTACCCCCCAGTCAGGCGCGCGCAGAAACGACCGAGAACATCATCCATAGCAAGAGCCTTACCCTCATCTCCATCGGCGACCAGGACCGCATGACCCACATGGTGCCGGACGATCCCGTGCCCTGGCAGGTCGGCGTCACAGCGCAGGCGAGGCAGCCCGGCACGGTGACCATCTCCCTTGCGGCGCTGGGCGCACTCGCCCTCAATCCCCACGGACTCCAGGTCATGGTCGCCGTATGCGCCAAGCGCTGGGTGGAAAGCGCCTGTCCCACCGGTGAGCAGAAGCAGGTCCTTCCCCGAGGCCCGGCCGCCGCGCTGACCGCCCACCCGGTAATCATCAGCTCGATGCGCGCCGATCAACAACGCTGGGTGCTCATCACCGCGAGCCTGCTCACCACCACCATGGCCTCGGGGTCGGCCGACCTCGTCGTTACAGCGGTCGGCCTCGGCGACCAGGCATCGGCAGGAGGCAACGTCGGCCCCCTGCCGCGCACCGGACCCGCACTGCGGACACCGATACTCGCCGGCGTCAGCGCGCTCATCGCCGGCTCACTGATCATGCGCGCTACCCGCAGACGCCGGCTCCGGCCACGACAGCCGTGAAACCCCCGCTGTTCTCCGCCGCACCACTGGTAGGGAACCGTCGACTCGTGTTGCGCAACTGGACCAGAAGCGCCATGGCCCTCGTGCTCGCCGGCACCGTTAATATGGTCGCACCGCCACAGGCGGCGCTGGCCTCGTGGAACGGCAGCGAGTACGGCACTGACACCTTCCGGGCCGGCACGGTCAACCCACCGACCAATCTGCGATGCACCGCCGGCCTGTTAGCACCGCCGACCTTCACCTGGGACCTGCCCATCGGCGGCCTGACCAGGAGCGCCTTCACCTGGTCCCTCTCGGGTCCCTTCTCCGGGGGCGGAACTCTCGCGGCCAATGCCACCACGGTCACCATCCCGGGCCCGCTGCTTGCCATCGGTAGCGGCACATTCCAACTGTCTGCCACCGGCCCCGGCGGCTGGACATCCTCTCAGGTGACCGGCTCGGTCGGCATGCTCACCACGGTGCTCTACTTCTGTAGCGTCCCATGACGCTTCCGCCGCACGATGGCGATACCTGCGGCTTCGGGGCGGCGCAGCAGGTGCGGGGCGAACGCACCCTGACGAACTCCGCCTCCCCTCGACCACCGGGAGACACGGACGGTCGCATGGCGACACGGGCTGCGGCCGGACCAGACGGAGCAAGGACCGCCACGCCGGTCAGTGGCGGCGATGCGTGACATCGAGCTCGGGACTGTCCAAACAACGGCCTGGTGCTATCCCGTTGGATCGTGAGAAACCACCCGACCGCCCGGACGGGCGTTGCTCGCCATGGCGGGTGCCCGACTGCCGGGCCGCACCGGTCGGGAACATCAGATTGTCGGCGGCAGAACGCCAAGCACGGGTTGGGCTGTGAGTCGATTTTTCGCCGACGTCGCAACACTTCCCCGGCTGGTCGCACGCTCTGACACAAACAACCGGTCATCGTTACTCATCGATCATTCGGGGTGCAGGAACCGTTCGGGTCATAACGTTCATCGGGAACCGGCGATACCTTTCTGCTTACCCATCAGCACCACACGTCGGAGGCACCACATGAAGCACGTCTTCGCCCGGGTCGCCGTGACCGGAGCGCTCGCCGCAGCGAGCCTCGTCGTCGTCCCTACGATGGCGCAAGCCGCACCCACCTGCATCAAGGGCATCGATCCGCAGCAGCTGAACCAGAGGCGAAGTGGCTGGGTGCAGTGCTCCGGTGAGCCGGGCCGGCAGTTCCGCGCGAAGCTCACCTGCCAGACCACGATGCTCTTTCCCAATGTCGTCTACACCGCCAACGGGCCATGGGCACAGGCGGACGGATCATTCTCGACCGCCCGCTGCTCCAGCGCGTACGACACGATTGAAGAGGACCTGAACAGCGTTACCTACGAACTCCGCTGATCGCTTTGCCGCCCCGCTGACGACCTGCCGGATGCCGTGCCGAGCAGCCGTTCCAGGACGTCGACGCCCCGCTGGCCCCAGAGACGGCCTGGCGGGCCCGAGTGGCCCGACAGCTCGCCAACTCGGCGGAGGTGGCCCGAGTCCGTCAACTCGCTGCCGCCGAAGCCTCCGCCGGCCAGAACGCCGCGTAGACCCCTTCGCAATCGAATTCCGGCCAGCCGGTGACGTTGCGGCTGTCACTTCGTCTCGTCAACCCCGGGTACCGGTCGGACCTCAGAGCAGCTCGTCGGCGAGTAACCCCCTCATGAGGGTGTCGCACCACCCGGCCGTCGCGTCGCGGTCTGCCTGGGCCGCGCGAGGTCGGCGAGCGTGCCGATCCTCGCGGACCGCCATCGGGCGACGAGGGGAAGCGGCTTGTCGTCGTCCCGGCGGTGCAAGGGTGGATGGCGGAGCCGGGCCGAGCTGGCCCCGCACTCAGCGCGGCGTTCGACAGTCTATGGTCAGATGATGTCCGAGCAATGGTCGTTGACCGTCGACTGTGCGCGCCCGCGCGAGCTGGCTGCGTTCTGGTGCCTCGCGCTGGGGTACGTGCCGGCCGCGCCCCCGAAAGGGTTCGCCAGCTGGGAGGCGTGGCAGACCCACTTCAAGATTCCCCAGGACGAGTGGGACGATGGCGCTTTTATCGAGGATCCGGACAGCGTTCGGCCCAGTGTGTCGTTCCTGAAGGTGCCGGAGCCAAAGGTAGTCAAGAACCGCATGCACTTCGATATCCACGTTGGCGGCGGCCGGCAGGTGCCGGTCGAGGTGCGCTGGCCGCGAGTCCAGGCGGTGGTCGACAGGTTGGTGGCGGCGGGCGGGGTCGTGCTCCGGATGGACGAACTAGATGGGACGCCTGACCATGTGACGATGGCAGATCCGGAGGGTAACGAGTTCGACGTCCTCTAGCCATGTTCGTTCGGACACCCAGATGCCAGATGCACCAGCCATGTCAGCAGCCCTCTCTTGCAAGGTCAACTGGACGGCCGTCACGGGCCGGGCACATTGGTATTGCAGCGGACCCGGGCGGACCTGTCGGTCGACGCACGGCCAGTCGTGGTGCGGGTACATGTGCGCCGCCTGCTGCGCCCGTCGCAGGGCTGCCGCCGCACGTTCCTTGAGCGGCTTGCGGGTATTCTCAAGCGCTGCCAGCCTCGGACGCCAGGTTGATCTCGCAGGTCACTTGCGGTGGTACGCCAACTGCCTATCGGGGAAGCGCGCGGTTGATGTCGACCCTGACGATGGTCGTCATGTACCGGCACACCGCCCTGCGGACGCCGCCACACGTTTCGTCGTGCCCCCCGCGTGGCTCTGGGTCGACGACTTCGCGCTGTGCCGTCGTCAGCGATACGCGACCGTCCTGATCGCGCGGTCCTCTGCGAGTGTGTCAGGTGCTGCCCGACCGCAAGGCCCACACGGTGCCGACGTGGTTGAGTGAGCATCCCGGGTGTCAAGGTGGTGTGCCGGGATTCCTCCGGCACCTACGCCCAAGTCGTCCGTCGCGCGCTGTCCGCAGCGGTTCAGGTAGCGAACCGCTGGCACCTACGGCAGCGTCGCCTACGGGACCCCGCCGCCGGCGCCACTCGACTCCTCGCCGAGATCGGAGAGCTCATTGGCTTTCGGTTCACGATGTGTATGCCGTGCGGGCGGGATCCAGCCACGGTCATCATGCTGCCCACGTCGTGGAGATGGTCCGTGCACACCGGCGGCCGGTCTTGCGCGAGGCACCTCTAGCCCAGGAATGTCCAGGCGCGTATTCGACCAAAGTGGGCCGACGCCGGAACGGCCGGTGGCCACCCACGCTGCCGATTCTTCCGGCGACCTTCGAAGCGGCAGGCCTTCCAGGAAGGCGCGAGGGTGTTCAGCAATCATCAGGAATAGGTAGGGCATGCACGGCAATGTCGTGTCGCCGTTTTGTAGTCGGAAACGACCACTCGACGACCGGTTCATATGAGATGTTGTTAACATGCGAATTGACCGGCTGGTAGCTATCCTCCTCATGCTGCAGCAACGCGAGCAAGTGACAGCAACAGAGATCGCCCAAGAACTGGGTGTGTGTAAGCGCACTGCCCGCCGGGACCTTGGTGCCATGGTCGTGGCCGGCGTGCCCGTGTATTCCCTGCGAGGTCGAGGTGGCGGCTGGCGCCTCGCCTGCGGCACACGCGTCAGCCCGGCCGGATTGACCGCAAGCGAGGCCCGCGCCCTGCTTCTCGTCGCCAGCCCTGCCCCAGCCGCGGACCGGGCATGAAAGCAGTTGGCCATAGACATTCAACGTTGGGGCCGAATTGAGCCCCGGCCACTGCCCTGTGGCGACGCCTCGTCGTCAACGCGGAGCCCTGCCGGCGGATCCTCCGGGTCGAACATGTGTCTTCCGCACGACTTGACCGTCATGCCGTTCATCGGCCCGAGGCTTCGTTCGTGCCGGAGGTAGGCGCGATCGCTGATGAGTTCGCCGCAGGCGAAGGCTCTTCGAGATTCAGGCGACATGTGCGGCCGACGGGATAGACCTACTCCGGATAGTGACCGACAGCCGATTCGGGCGAGGTGTCACGACCGTCGGCCCTTGTTAGGTCGTGACCCCGGTTCTTGCGGTTGATGTTGGCCAGCGGCAGAACCGGCGCGGGTTGGTCTGTAGTCCGGCGCGCAACGGCGGCTGATCGTGAGTGGCAGCCCTGATTGGTCGACCAGGGGCGTATCGAGCGTGACATGGATGCTCGAGAAGCGCTGACAGCAGGCCACGAAGGCAACCGGCCTCGGCGAGTACCAGGTCCGAGCCCGGTACGGCCGTGGCCACACTTCCTCACCCATCACGAAGCCAGCAGCGCCGACGACACGATCCCAGGCGGAAAGGTTTCGACTCTCGAAACTCCTCCATACGCACGGCGCTTCGTCGAGTCGAGGACACAGGCCGCCATTGGTCTCATCTCGCCACTATAGGATGTTCCACGGTGCAGTCGGACCGCCTACCAGAAGGGGCTTCTCCGCTGGCTCCGATAGCACAGCCACCCCTGGCAGATTTTGCCCCCATAAACAACACCGCCACCGAACTCTCCAGCTTCAGCCATGCATCGTCGGGCTTCGTTGAAGTCGAACCATCCGACCTCGATCGTCCGAACGACGAATCTCAGGAGACAGCACATGCCGAGCATCGACGACTTCCTTCGACGCCAAGAACAGCTCGTTGACACCAACGGCTGGGCCGTCACCCATGTGCTGCCCACCGACCACGACCCCGACACCGCCCCATTCACCTACACCGTCGGACTCACCGCCCACGACCAACCGGAGCTGGTCGCCTCTGGGCTGTCCCCGGAGATTGCCCACAGCCTGCTCAACGATCTGGCTCAACGCGTCTATGACAGATCCGAACGGTTTACCCACGGCCAGCTCATCCGCAACTTCATTGCGAGCTACGACGCGATCATCATCGACGGCCCACCTACCGACGACCTGCTGCCGGGGCTGGCGATCGCCCGTTACGGCCGTGCTCGTGTTCGCCTCCAGCAGATGGTGTGGCCCGACCAACAGGGCTTGTTCCCCTGGGAAGCCGGGTACGACCTCGCACCGAAGGCGCAGCCGCTGATCGCCCACCTGTAGCCCAAAGCACTACACCGGCGCCGTCCGAACCTGGACGCCTCAAGGCTACCGCTGTCTCGTCTCGATCGGTGCCCGCAGGACGACGGCGCCGAGGCCCCTGGCGGATTTTTCGTGATACCCGGCGCAGTGGTGTCCTCAGGACCATCAACGTGGGTGCAATCAGCAGACGACAATGTCCAGCGCTGTTGTGGCGCGCATCCGTCGAGTACCGTTCGTTACGGCCGCCGCAAACCGGAGCCGGCCGACTCGGGCGGTGGACATTCACTCCTGATCAAGCAGGGCGCGCTAGTGGTCCACATCGTGATCAGCGAGGTCGGTTCTGACGCTGTCGCCGAACGTGGACTGATGCGGCTGGGGTAGACGAGGTCGACGATCAGCCTGTCGGCCCGGTGACGCCAGCCCGTAGCGCGCGTCGCCACCGACCGGTGGGAGTGCGCTGATGCCGAGGAGTCGGGCGATGGCATGCACGCAACGCTCGGCTGCGCGGCCGTCGCCGAAGGGAGAAGCCGCTGGTGCGCCTCGCGGTCCGGTCAGGCGTCGGGTGACCGCGTCGATGATCCGGTCGGGGTCGGTACCGACGAGCTCACCGAGACCGTGGTCCAGGATTTCCGGTCGTTCGGTGGTCTCTCGGGTGACCACCACCGGCACACCGAGGCTGGCGGCTTCCTCCTGCAAACCTCCGGAATCGGTGACTACCAGGTCGGCGGCGTGCAGCAGGCCGATCATTTCCGGGTACGGCATCGGCGGGATCAGGCGGGTGTTACGGACGTGACCGAGTCCGGCCCGGACCTGTGCGGCCAGCTGCGGGTTGGGGTGGTTCACCAGGGCGAGGTCCAGGTCAGGGTGGGTGGTGGCGACGCGGGCGAGAGCACCGAGGATGTCGGTGATGCCGCGGCCCCAGTTCTCCCGGCGATGCACGGTGGCCACTGCCAACCGACGCTGAGGGTCCACCCAGGATGGTGTTCGGGCGACGTCGTGGCGCAACAGGGTGTGTAGGGCGTCCACCACGGTGTTGCCGGTGACCACGACCTGGTCTGCGGGTAGTCCTTCGGCGAGCAGGTTACGGCGTGCGGTGGGTGTTGGCGCCAGATGCAGGTCGGCGCAGCGGGCCACCATCGCCCGGTTGGCCTCCTCGGGAAAGGGGTGGCCACGGTCGTGGCTGCGTAGCCCGGCCTCCAGGTGCACCACGGGAATCTGGTTCCAGAACGCCACCTGTGCGCCGATCAGGGCGGTGGTGGTGTCGCCGTGCACCAGCACCGCCTCCGGACGGTGCCGGTGGAGGGTGTCGTCAACGGCGGTGGTCAGCGCGGCGGCGAGTTCGGCGAGTCTGCCTGTCCGCCGCCGTATGGTCAGGGTGTCGTCGGGTCGTAGCCCGAACGGTGCCAGTGCCTCGGTGACCCGGCCGGGTTGCTGCCCGGTGTCGACGACCCGGGCGGCGATGCGGGGGTCGTGGCAGAGCAGGCGGACCACAGGAGCGATCTTGATGCCCTCGGGGCGGGTGCCCACTAGGACCATGATCTCGGGAACGTCCACTCTGCCACGACCCATCGGTCAGCTCCGCGCGGTGGCGCGGCGACGCCGGTGCAGCAGGATGCCGCCACCGGTGCCGGCGGCCACAGCGCCGAGACCCACGGCGATGGGCATGCCGGCGAGCGGGATCACCGGGACGGGCGGGGCGATTGCGTTCGGGCCGCAGCCCGCCGACCCGATGACGAGCGAGGCGAGGGAGCCGCCGAGGGCGCTGAGGTTGAGTGCGGTGACGGTCAGCTGTCCGGGAGTGGAGCTGGTCTGGCCGTTGAGGACCAGGCTCAGCACGCCCGGAATGTTCAGCCCGGTGTTGGCTGCCGGGTTGGCCGGCAGGGTGAGCAGGGTGGTGGGGATGCCGAGTGTGGTCGACACGATGCTGGCGTTGACCAGGGTGGCGCTGCCGGTTGCCGACGGGCTACTCGTGGCCGAGCACTGGGCGTAGATCGCGTCGGCGACCAGGGTGATGGTGGCCAGGCCGTTGGTCCCCAGGGTCAGGGTGACCGATGCACCGGGTGTCACGGTGCAGGACCCGCCGGCCCCGATGTTGATGGTACCGCCGCTGCCCAGCACACCCGAACAGGCGGCCGAGGTGCCGTCGTTGAACGCCCGAACGTACTGGCCGAGCACGCCAGCGGTGATGACCGTCTGACCACCCAGCACCGACAGCGGTGGGTTGGTGTTCCCGGAGATCGACTCGGTCGTTCCGTCGTTGGTGGCGGTCGCCGTTCCGGAACTGGCCAGTCCCCCGCCGACGAGGCTGATCTGCAGGGCGCTGGCCGTCGCCTGTGACGTGTCGGCCAACGCTGGTGACGCCGCCAGGACGACCATCGCCAGGCCGCCGGCCAGCACGGTGGCGGTCCGGGTGAGCCCCGGTCCTAGTTTGCGCATGACACTGCTCGCTCTCTGTTGCTGTGGGTGAGGTGAGGGCTGGTCTTTGGGGTGCTCTGGGTGGGTGGTTGGGCGACGGGCACACTGGCGCGGATCACCGGTACGCCGGCGGGGGTGAGCTGGTGGGGGCGTAGCCGCCGTGGGCTGGTTGCTGCGGGGGCCGGTTCGGTTCGGGCGGGTGCGGGCGCTGGGTCGGCCGCCCGGGCGGTCTTGTGCCATTCGGAGCGCGCGGTGAGCATCCGGCCGAGCGCGATCCAGACGGCCACCGACTGCAGATAGCTGTAGACCCAGTGGCCGATGCCGAGGCCGAGGGCGGCCGGAAGCGACAGGTGTGGTTCGCAGCGGTTGCGGTAGACCAGTCCCCACACCGCGAATGGGCCGACGCCGAACAGCGCCACCAGCGGGATCAGGCCCCAGCCCCCTGACGTCCACCAGGCGGCGATGCCGCCTTCGGTGCGGCTGATGTACCAGCCGAGCACGCCGACGCAGCAGAGGTAGATGGGGGTGCCGATGAGTTGGCACCAGGGTGCGGCGAGGAAGTGGGTGATCTCCATGATGGCCGGGTTGCCGATCCGCCGGCAGTTCAGCACCGCGTTGAGGTACCGGACGCACTGCATGGATCCCTGCGCCCACCGGGTGCGTTGCCGGATCAGCGGTCTGACCTTGGTGAGGGCCTCCTGGGTCACCCAGCTCTCGGCGCAGTATTCGGTTGCTCCGCCGTGCAGCAGGATGTGCAGGCCGAGTTCGAAGTCTTCGAGCAGCGCGCCGTGCCAGGGTGTGCCGTGCTCGGCGCCGAGCGCATTGAGCAACGACAGCCTGGTGAACTGTCCGTTGCCGCCCATGGCGACGCTGCGGGTGTGTCGGCGTAGCGACTGCATCGCGGCGATCGGCGCCCGGAACTCCATGTCCTGTAGCCGCACGAGGAGGCGGCCCCATCGGTTGAGTTCCGGCGTCGGTCGACTGCACTGGACCATCCGGACCTCGATCTGGACGGCGGCGACGGCGGATGAGCCGAAGTAGCGGGGGCCGGCGAGGGCGGAGCGGCAGCGTGGGTCGAGCTGGCTGTCGGCGTCGAGGACTCCGACGATGGTCCGCTCGGCGTCGGTGTCGGCGGGCAGATGATCCTGGATGGCCCGCCACGCAGCGTTGAGGGCTGCGCCCTTGCCCTGTACGGCATCGGGACGCCGTCGGGTGACCACCCGGACTCGAGGGTCCGCGTCGAAGGACGTCAGCACTGCGGCGGTGCCGTCGTCGGAGTCGTCGTCGACGCACCAGACGGTGACATCGGGCATGTCGTGCAGGAGCCGCCGCAGGGTCGCGGCGATGACGGTTGCCTCGTTGCGGCAGGGCACGATGATGTGCCAAGAGAACTGGCCGTGGTCGCCACCGCTAGCCCTTGCTGCCCGCAGGTGCAGCACGAGGATGCTCAGGACGTAGGCGCAGAAGTAGACGCACAGCAGGAACGCGATGGTGTTCAGGATCGCCAGCGACGGGATTTCAGCGGACACCGCGTTGCCTTCCCGGTCGGTGGCTACGGCCGACGACAAGCAGGAAGATGATCGCCACCGCGATCAGTCCGAGGGTGCTGATGACGGAACCGATCAGCACGTGACTGCGTTGGTAGCCCACCTCGAAGCCCCACATCTGCATGGCGGCGACGACGGCGGCGAGTCGGAGCTGGTTGACGGTGACCAGCATGGCCACCGCCAACGCGACGGTGATCGCGGCTCGGGACAGGGTGAGCCGCCGGAAGCCGACGAGGAGGCTCGCCAGGACAAAGGGCGGGATGAGCAGCATCGACACCGAACAGCCGGTGGAGACCAGGAACCCGACCCATTGTTTGTCGAGCGGGAAGGTCACGGCCGCACCGACCGAGGTGGTGTCGGCCAGTCCGACGGCTGAGACGAGGTGCGCGTTGAGCCACGCCTCGACCACGGCCACGTCGTGCCAACTGCGGAACAGGATGACACCGATGGCCACCGCGCAGACCGCTCCGAGCAGTGCCTGCGTCCATCCCAGCAGGGTGCGGCGGGTCATCGAGCCCGACCGGCGTAAGAGGCCAGCCACAGTGACGCGCCGAGGACCACCAGACCGATCCCGACCAGAATCCAGGAGTGCAGCGCGGCACCCGTCGTGGCGAGACCACCGCCGACGGAAGGCCCCTTCGTCGGAACCCCGTACATGTCACAACCTCCCGGCACTAAAACGCCCTTCACTTACCGGAAGGAACATACATGGCCAAATCGGTCGAATACGGCTTATCGGTAATGTGAAACTGAGTCAATACAGATGACCTGACAGCCTCGACTGCTGGTAGAAACCACCGCGTCCACCAGGACGCCCGGGACCGGCGTACGACCGCCATCGCGCAGCGGCCATCGGCGGTTCGACCGCTCGATGAACGCTGACGGAACGCGCGGATCTACGACGCGGCCAGCCCTGGCTGATCTCTCGTCGCGCGCTGATGCGCCACCCCGCGTTGCCGATGGCAGGCGGGCGGGATGGTCGAGTCTTGTGGGGACAGGCCGGCGGAGCGCCGATCACCCGCCTTTGGGTGGGTGTGTCACTGTCCGGCCAGGGCGCGGCTGTCGGCTCCGCCTGAAAAGTTCAGCCGGCGTTTGACAGCGGCGTCATCGAGCGCAGCAGACTCCTACGCTTCGACGGCGGGCAGGCCGTCCCGCCCGCTCACAGCGTTACCTCAGGCGCCTTCGCCGCATCCGCCGAGGAGCCGGCTGACTACGGGTGCTTGCGGCACCCCGGCTGACGCGGTGCCGCAAGAGCCATCGACCACACTCAGCCGGACAACATCGCCCGGGGTGTGGACTGATCCACCTGACGTCGGCTGGCTCCTCTGTCGTCCGGGGCCGCGCCCACACGGGGGCGCACTCGACATCGTCAGGCCCCGTTGACGTGGCCCGACGGTTGTCCACACCGAGCCGGATGCCCTCGTGGGTCGCGTGCGGATCGAGCCGCCGGGGGTCCGTGTCCGCTCAGAGTCCGGCGCCGACGGGCTGCTCGGTAGTCGGCCGGTATGGGCGCTGCTGCCCGGCACGACGTCGACGGATCTCGCGCACGGTGAGCTGGACCCCGTCGGTGAGCCCGATGGTGGGTCGCCACCCGAGGCACTGCAACGCCTTACCGCTGTTCAGCGCCATTCGTCGCAGGTCGCTGCCGTCGAATTGCGGCTCATACCGGGCTTGGGTACTCGATCCGACAGTGGCCGCGACCGTTTGATACAGATCGTTGACGCTGGTCTGCCGACCGGTGCCGATATTGACCAGCCCGGCACCTGGGTGATGGCAGGCACGGGTGATGGCGTCAACCACGTCGCTGACGTGCACGAAGTCGCGGGTCTGCCGGCCGTCGCCGTAGATCGTGGGCTGCTCGCCGTCGAGCAGGGCTTCGGCCAGCACCGACACCACCCCGGGGGTGCGGACCGCGCGGTCCGGGCCGTAGACGTTGCCCAGCGCGAGGGCGGTGAAGGCGAGACCGTGCTCCCGGCGGTACCAGTCGAGGTAGCAGACCCCGACAGCTTTGCTGATCCCGTAGGGGCCGGTGGCGGCCAAGGGGTGGTCCTCGCGTACCGGTAGGGCCTCGGCGGGCACCGGGCCGTAGATCGCGCTTGAGGTGGCGTAGACGAAGAGCCGCACTCCGCTGCGGGCGCAGGCATCCAGGACGTTGATCGTGCCGAAGATGTTCACATCGGCGTCGAAGAGCGGCATCTCCTGGGCAGCGGGCGCGCTGCTCTGCCCCGCGAGGTGCACCACCACCTCGGGCTGCCACTCGTGAATGATGTCCACCGCTTCGACGGTCCGAACGTCGCCGTCGAGGACATCGGACTCCTGGAGTCCTCCGTACGCCGCGTCGGCGAGATTCTCCATGCTTCCGGTGGAGAAGTCGTCGATCACCCGCACGTCGCTTCCCATCAGCATCAGCCGAGCGACGACGCCGCCGCCGATGAAACCGGCCCCGCCGGTGACCAGCACCCGGCTCGGCACGGAACTGCCGGGCTGAAACGGCTGCTCCAGCGACTCTTCATCCATCCTGAGACTCCTTGACAGTGGTGGGACAGAGTCACCACCGTGGCCCTTACAGCTTGATTGGACCACGTTATGCACCATTATGTCCGATAGAACCGTCAAGCATCTTGATGCATTTTTATGAGCAAGCCTTGCATTTGAGGGTCTCCAACAATTTTTGCCGCATCTAGTGCCTTTTACGACCCTTTAGCGTTGTTCGTCTGAAGGAGCACGAAGGGTACGACATGAAGCAGCCGACAAGCACACACACCGAGGGCCCGCTCGCCGCGTCCGCGCCCGAAACCGCGCGCCGGCACGGAGCTGGCTCACTGCTCAGCGGCGACCGCCGCAGATCCCCGAAGCCGCGACAGCCGCGCCCGTACCGAACCATGATCATGGTCGTCGAAGCCGACGACACCATGCCGCTGGTGGACCGTCTCGCCGACGAGTTCGACGTTGTCGTGCGCATGCCTGCGTCCACGCAGCCTGACGACCTGGTCGCCGCCATCGGGCGGATCCGCCCCCGGATGCTGTTGCTCAAGCACCCGCTGGAGAACATCGACGTGCCGACGGTGACGCTGTGCCGTCAGCTCGGTGTGGAGATCCTGGTGTTGGCCCGCCCCTGCTACGGCCTGCTGCAACCATCCGGCCTGCGCCGCTTCGGCGGGATGCCCTGGATCCGGTTGCGACCCGGGCCACACCGACAGACTCGGGTGGATCTACAGCGTTGCCTCGACCTCGGAATCCTCGCCCTCGGCTCCATCCTGATCCTGCCGGTCATACTCGGCATCTACCTCGTCGTGGCAAGCACCGGACCACCGTTCTACCGCCAACAGCGAGTGGGTGCCGGCGGCCGGCTGTTCCACGTCGTCAAATTCCGCACCATGCGCACCGATGCGGAGCGGGACACCGGACCGGCCCTCGCCCGCCCCGGCGACGAGCGGGTCACCCGGCTGGGCGGTCACCTGCGCCGCTGGCGCCTCGATGAGCTGCCACAACTGTGGAACGTGCTGCGCGGCGACATGAGCCTGGTCGGCCCGCGCCCGGAACGCCCGGAGTTCATCGCCGAGTTCCGCCAGATGCCCCACTACGACCTACGCCACCTCATCCGGCCGGGCCTGACCGGCATCGCGCAACTCACCGGCGGCTACGCGGCCACGGTCGAGGACAAGCTCCGCTGTGACCTGCTCTACCTCAACTGCCGGTCGTTGCGGATGGACCTGAGCCTGCTGGCGTTGACCCTTCTGGAGTTGCTGCGGGGATTTCCCCGTGGCTGAACCGACCGGACGCGCAGGCACCCGACTGACCCGCAACACCCTGACCATGCTGGCGGCGCGCGTCGTGGTGGCGTCGACCGGGGTGGTGACCCTGCCGATCGTCTACGAGCGTCTCGGTACCGTCGAGTTTGGTGTGTGGGTGCTGCTGTCCGGTCTACTGGCCATGGCCGCAGTACTCGACCTTGGGCTCGGGTCGACACTGGTCCGCGAGGTCGCCGGAGCAGGTCCGGAGCGCGACCCGGTCAGCGTGCGCCGGCTGCTCGGGCTGGGCTTGGGCTGGGGAATCGTGCTCGGTCTTCTGCTGCTGGCCGTCCTGACCAGCGGCTGGCCATGGATCAGCCAACTGCTGCGCCTGGGCGAGCTCAGCCGCGACGCCTGGCACGCCGCCCTGTGGCTGCTGGTCGGGGTAGTCGCCGGCGGCGTCGAAACGCCCTGGCGGGCGATCCTCGAAGGCGTCCAGCGCTACGGCGTCCTCGCAGCCGTCACCAGCATCACCGCGGTTCTCGGCGCGGCCCTGACCGTCGTGACGCTCCGCCTCGGCGGCGGCCTCGCCGCCCTCGCCGCCTGCACCGCCGGAACCGGGATACTGCGCACCGCGATGCTCGCCGTCGCCGCGGAACGCGGACACCGGCACCTCGCTCCTCGCATCGGCCGCCTGACCAACCAGGACCTACGCCGGATCACCGGGTACGGCCTGCGGGTACAACTCACCAGCGCCACCGGCGCGGTCAACGTCGAGCTCGACAAGCTGATCCTCGGCGCGGCATTCGGTCCGGCCGTCGCCGGCTCGGCCGACCTCGGGGTACGGCTGCTCAATCTGCTACGGCTACCCCCGGCGTTCGCACTGCAGGTGCTCTTCCCCGAGGCCGTCCGGCGCACTGCCATCGGCGGTCGGGACTGGCTGGACCGCTTCTACCTCACCACCCTGCGCTACCTCGCCGTGCTACTCGCCCCCGCCGCGGCTGCGCTGGTCGTCGGTGCCGAGCCGCTGGTGCGGCTCTGGCTCGGCCACCCGGTCGACTGGGCTGCGGCGACCATCGCCATCCTCGCCCCCGCCTACGCACTGAACCTGGTCGCCGGTGCGGCCACGGTCACCGCCCGGGTGCAAGGGCGACCGGGGCTGGAGACCCGCTACGTCCTGCTCTCGGTGGCGATCAACCTGGCCCTGACCGTTCCCCTGCTCGTGCTGGTCGGGCCGCTCGGGGTTCCCCTGGCCACCTCACTCGGCGTGGTGCTGGCCACCGGCTACTTCCTGGCCCACTTTCACCGGGCGACCGGCCGTCCCATCGGCGTGCTGCTGCGTACCCTGTGGCCGCCCGCCGCCGCAGCCACCCTCGCCGCCCTGGTCACCGCCGCGTCCACCGAACTGCTGCCCGACGGGCCCGGGCGCCTGGGTGCCGCCGCCGCCGGATCCGTCCGCGCCGCACTGGTGTTCGCCCTCACCGCCGCCATGCTCCTGCTCTGCGGCTACCTACGCGCCGACGAACGCAGCCGACTACGCGCCCTGGCCACGAAAACCCGCAGGGTGGCGGTGTGGAGCGTCGCAGGGGGCGACCGATGAGCATCGACGTCTCCGTCGGTGCCTGCGTGACCTGCGCCGCCGACCAGCCCCACCTGCCTCACCTCAACGGCCTGCTGCGCCGGTGCACGGGCTGCGGGCTCGGCTGGACCGTGCCCGAGCCGGGGCAGACCCCGGTTCGCTACGACCTGGACTACTTCACCGGTGGCGGTTACGAGGACTACTTCCTGACCGGCCCCCGCCGGTTCGAGGCGGGTCGCCGGTTGCGGTGGTTGTCCTCCCTGGTGAAGCCGTCGGTGCTGGTCGAGGCCGGGTGCGCGGGAGGCTACTTCCTGGAGGCCGCGAGGCGGGCGGGCTTCACGGTGACCGGCGTGGAGGTGTCGGAGGCGGCGGCGGGATTCGCGGCGGCCCGCTGGGCAGTACCGGTCCGGCAGGGCCGCTTCGAGCAGGTCGCGCCGTCGTTACGGGCGGACGTGGTGTGCGCGTTCCACGTGTTGGAGCATGTGGCGGATCCGCGAGCGTTCCTGCGGGCGGCCCGGGCGACGCTGACGCCGGGCGGATGGTTGGCGTTGGAGGTGCCGAACATCGCGTCGGCGGCAGCCCACCGCCTCGGACACGACTGGCCCGGCCTGCAGCCTCGCTACCATCACTGGCACTTCAGCCCGCTATCGCTGGCCCGGCTGCTCGCCGCCACCGGCTTCGATGTGGTACGGCAGGACACCGCCGTGTTCCGTTACTACATGCCGCTGGGCTACCGGGTGCGGCACGCCCGTCGTCTCCTCCCCCGAGACTGGCTGGACCTGCGTTCACCCCGCCTCACCCACCCGCGGCGGGGAGACCTGCTGCGGGTCGTCGCGCGCAGGGCCGACAGGGGGACAGCCCGATGAGCGTCGCCACCCGACCCGCGCTGTCCATCCTGCTGACAAGCTGGAACACCCGGGAGCAGACCCGGCTCTGCCTGCAGTCGCTGGCCGACACGGCCGACGCCGACCTCGACTACGAGGTGATCGCCGTCGACAACGCCTCCCGTGACGGATCCGCCGAGCTACTCGCGGGCTGGCCCGGCGTCGACCTCATCCGCAACGAGCGCAACCTGGGCTTCGCCGCCGCCGTCAACCAGGCCTACCGCCGTTCCCGGGGAGAGGTGATCCTGGTGCTCAACAGCGACGTCCGCTTTCATCCCGGGGCCCTAGCTCGGATGCTCGCCTTCCTGCGTGAGCACCCGCAGGCGGCCGGGGTGAGCCCGCTCTACCTCAATCTGGACGGCACCTTCCAGCAGCACTATATCCAGTTGCCCAGCTTCCCCGCGGCCCTGGCGCTGGTCACCGTGTTGCGACGGGTACCCGGATTCCGCCGGGCCCTGCACACCTTCCAGATGCGAGGACAGGATTTCAGCCGCCCCCGACGACTCGCCTCGGGCAGCTGCCTGATGGTGCGCCGGCACATCCTGGAAGCCGACGCCATCTTCGACGAACGCTTTCCGATCTATTGGAACGACGCCCTGCTCGTACGCCGACTCGACAAGGCAGGACACCAGGTCTGGATGATCCCCGACGCGGTGGTCGACCACGTTCGGGGTGCCTCCTGCCGGCTACTGGGCCCCGCAATCCGCTACCGGCACCTGCTCGGCGGTCTCGTGGCATACCTGAGGCTGACCCAGCCGCGCCACCGGGTCACTCTGTTCCGACGCGTCGTCCTCGCCGACCACCTGGTGAAACTGCTGTGCGGGCGTCCGGTGCAGCTCACCCTGCCCGACCTGCGCGCCGCCCTGCGCGCAGACGTCGGACCGCTACCCGACGGCGACACCCGCGACTGGTTGATCGTCTTCACCCGATCCGCGTGGCCGGCACCGCAGGCCCGGGCCGCAGCCGACAGACGAATGCCGCAGGGCGACCGCCTGCTACTCGTCGACCCACCCGCCGCACGGATCAACCGGCGTAGCCGGGTCACCACTCTCACCGACGCACGCTGGCAGTTCACCCCACCGACCCTGCTGCCCTTCGGTAACCGAGTGCCCTTCGTGGACCGGATCAACCGGCGGGTCGCCGCCGGCGCCGTCCGACGGTGGCTGGACCGGCAGTCCGGCGCCCGCCTGCTGCGCCTCGACGATCACCGGGCCGGTTGCGTCCGGGGTCGGCTCGGCGAGGACGAGGTACTGCCCGCCTCTGCCCCGGTGCTGGTCGAGCAGCGGGAGCACGTGTGAGCGACCTGACCGCGCGGCGACAGCCGACTCTCAACAGTGATCCCGTGCGTACGGCCATGCCGTGGGCCGTGCTGTTCAGCGGCACCCCCTGGGTAGGCGGCGCACATCGCCAACATGCCCTGGCCCGGGAACTCACCACCGAACACCACGTGATGTTCGTCGATCCACCCGGACAGCGGCCCCGCTGGCAGGCGACGGTGACCCAGGTCGACCGGGCGCTCTGGCATGCCGTGCCGCCCACCGCCGTGCCGTTGGGTCGGCATCTGCCGCCGGGCAACGAGATCAACCGGTGGGTGGCTGCGGGCGCCCTCCGCCGCTGGTTGCACCACCACGGAGGTCGGATACGCCTGCTCTGGATCGACGAGGACCTGGCCGCGCCCTACGCCGGCCGGTTGCCCACAGCCGCCGTGGTCTACGACGCCACCGACCTGGACTGGACCTTCACCCGCTGGTGGAACCGTCGACACCTGCGCCGTAACCTGGCCAGGGCCCTGACCGCCGCCGACCTGGTGCTCGCCTCGTCGTCGGCGCTGCCCGAGCGGATGCCGCCGCTGGGTCGCGTCCCGGTGGTCCTGCCCAACGGGTGCGATCCGACGCACTTCGCGGTCGATGGTCCTGTCGCACCCCTGGTGGCCTGCCTGCGCGGTCCGATCGTCGGCTACTGCGGGGCGGTGGACACCCGGGCCTTCGACGCCGATCTGGTCGCCGCCGTCGCGCACGCCCGTCCGGACTGGACGTTCCTGCTAATCGGGCCGAGCAGCCGAGCCGGGCGGGCACCACTGCGAGGACTGGACAACGTGATACTGACCGGCCCGATCGGATACACCGACATTCCGGCTCTGCTGCGGGGCTGCGACGTGACGGTCATTCCGTACCGGGTCGGCGGACGTATCGACTACGTACATCCGAAAAAGTGCTACGAGTACCTCGCCCTAGGCAAGCCCGTGGTCGCCACTCCTCTGCCCGCGCTGCGGAAAATGACTGGTCTGGTCCGGATCGCCGCCGGCCCGGCGGCTTTCGTCGAAGCGATCGCTACCGAACTCGACACGGCCACCGGGCCGACGCAGATCGCCCGCCGCCGGGCGGTGGCGGTAGCCAACAGTTGGGCCCACCGCGGCCAGCGCCTGCGCAACCTTCTCGAAGGGCTGCCGTCGTGAGGCGGGCCGTCGGACCAGCCACCGTCGCGCTGGCCGGTGCCGCGTTCGGCAGCTTGGTGTCGGTGCTGCTGATGCTGCCGGGGCAACTCGCGCTGGCCGGTGCCGGTGCACTGGTGACGCTGTTCGTGTTTCTGCTCTGGCCATGGCTGGTGCTGCCGGTTGGCATTCTCGGCGGAGCCGTGATCGGCGGTGTGACCAGCGGAGGGGACGTCCGAACGTACATCGTCGCGCACCTGCTGCTCCTGGCGACCGGGGTGGCTGCTCTGCTGGTCCGGTACTGGCTGCGGTTGGACCCGGGGCCCCGGCACACCCCCGCCGATCTCGGGATGATGGTCGTGGTCGTCCTGACCGGCATCACCGCCGGCTACGGCTTGGCGATCGGGAACCTGCCTTCGGAGGTACTGGTCGCCGGGTACCAGATCACCGTCGTGCCGATGTACTTCTTCCTCGCCACCCATTCGCTGACCACGCCCCGGCGGCTCGCTGCGGGCGGGCTGGCGTACGTGGTTGTCGCGGCGGGGCTGACAGCGGCGTCGATGACTCTGCCGGGGCGACACGGTGGACTGCTCACCCTGCTGGCGATCCCCCCGTTGGTCTGGCTCGCCGGGCGGGTGCATGGCTGGCGTCGGATCCTCACGGTCGTGGTCGCCGGGTTCTTCGCCGCCGACGTGCTGCTCGCCTCCTACCGGGGCATCTGGCTCGCGGCTCTGGTGACGATCGCGGTCCTGCTGCTGCGCGGCGGACGTAGCATCCGCACCGGACTGACCGCCACCGCGGCGGCCGGCCTGGCATTGGGTGTCGTGCTGGTCTTCACGCCCGGTGTGCAGCAGCGGGCCCAGGAGATCGCCACCGGACTGGAGCAGTCCGCCGGGTACCGGGGCCCGGAGTCGGCCGTCGGGTTGGAGGTCTTCGCGCACCGTCCGGTGCTCGGTGCCGGCCTGGGGCAGTCCACCGCCGACGTCTATCTCGCCGACTTCGCATCCACCGACGTCGGGCCGGTCTACCACGCGTACTACGTCACGCTCCTGGCGAACGTGGGTCTGGTCGGTCTCGCCCTGGTGCTCTGGCCGATCGTGCGCAGCATCCGGACCGGTCTCGCCGTCCGGGATGCGCCGTCCGTGCCGTTCGCCGCATTGTGCTGCGGGTTCCTTGCTGCGGCGTTGTTCGCCGCTCCGACCGACGGGCACTGGGAACTCGGTCTACTGCCCGCCCTGACCCTGCTCACGCTGCCGACGACACGACCGTCACCGGCCTGGTCGACGATGCCGACGACGGTGTCACCGACCACGGCTTGGCGGCGCCTGGAGGTTGTCCGATGACGTCCCGCTCCGACGCCACCGCGATCGTGGTGACACACAACTCCGCCCGCCAGATCCCCGCTACGTTGGCCGCGCTGCACCAGGCCGACCTGCCGGTACGCATGGTCGACAACGCCTCGACCGATGAGACGGTGGATCTGGTCCGCGCACTCTTCCCCACCGTGACGGTGCTGGCGAATACGGAGAACCTCGGCTTCGCCGCGGCCGTCAACCAGGCGGCGCTCGGCGTCGACAGCGCGGTGCTGCTGCTGGTCAACCCGGACTGCGTCGTGCCGCCGACGACCGCCCACGAACTCGTCCGCGTGGCGACCGAACGGTACGGGGTGGCCGGACCGAGACTGGTCGACCCCGCCGGGCGGGTCGCGGTGAGCGCCCACCCCTTCGAGACGTTGACGACGGTGGTGGCGAGCCGCTTCGGCGGGCCACTGGTGCCGGTGCCGCTGCGCTGGTGGTTGTCCGGGCGACGGCATCGGCTCACGTACGACGCCTGCCTGCGCGGTGACCGGCCCACCCCGGTGGACTGGCTCTCCGGTGCCTGCCTCGCGGTACCCACCAGGCTCTTCTGCGCCATTGGTGGACTCGACGAGGCGTACTTCATGTACTACGAGGACGAGGAGTTCTGCCTCCAGGCCCGGCACCGAGGTGCTGAAGTGCTCTACGTGCCGGCAGTGAGCGCCTGCCACATCGGCGGGGCGAGCAGCAGTGATCCGCTCTGGATCTGGCCGCACCTGTATCGCAGCATGCTGCTGTTCTTCAGCCGGCACCGGTCACGCAGCCGGCATCTGGTTCGGGTGGTGGTCCTGCTGCGGGCGCTGCTCGGTATCGGCCTGGCCGGTGTTCGGCTGTCCCTGCAACCACGAGTCGGCCTGGCCCGATTGCGGGCCTGGACCCGGGTCGGCCGACTCGCGATATCCCGTCTGCCCAGTTGAAGGAAAATTGTGATGCACGTTCTGACGTTTGTCGTGGGATCGCGGACCGAGCACTGGACCGATCTCTTCGACGTCCTCTGCAACCATCCGGATCTCCGCTTCAGCGTGATCGCCGCCGACGTCTCCGAGGCAACCCGCCAAGACTTCGACCGGTTGGCCCGTATACACACCAACTTCAATGCGCGCGTCGTGCCGCACTGGCTTGGCGAAGGGCGTAGCGGACACATGGCCTCGGTGATGTTCCGCAGGTTGGCGCTGGACGACCTACCCGCCGAACCACCGGACGTCGTGCACGTCATCGGTGAGGCCGCATACCTGTCGACCTGGCAGGTGTTGCGGCTGTGCCGACGACACTGGCCTAGCGTTCCGACGACGCTCTACGCCGCGCAGAACGTGGTGACCCGGTTCCCGCTGCCCTTCCCGATCCTGGAGCAGGCCGCGTACCGGTCGGTGCGGATGACCCTGCCGATCACTCCGCAGGCCCGGGAGGTCCTGCAGGCGAAGGGGTACCGGGGACAGAGCAGCATCGTTCCTCTGGGGGTGGACACCCGAACTTTCCGTCCGTCGGCGCAAACCGGCAGGGACGGCCGGTTCACTGTCGGGTTCGTCGGCCGACTCGAGCCGCATAAGGGAGTCCTTGACCTGTTGCGTGCCGCTGAGCTGGTCGACTGCGACGTGCTGCTCGTCGGTGACGGTAGCCTCGCCGCGGAGATCGACCTCGCCGGCAAGCGCCGCCCCGGACGGGTACGGCGGCACAATTGGGTGACCCACGACCAGCTGCCGGCGCTGCTCGGTGCGATGAGCACCCTGGCGCTGCCATCCGTGGAGGTCATACAGCGCAACGTGCTGCCCTGGGTCGGCATCCCGCTGCGCGAGCAGTTCGGCCGCGTGCTGGTTGAGGCCATGGCATGTGGCGTTCCGGTGATCGGCAGCGACGTCGGTGAGATCCCCTACGTCGTCGGCGACGCTGGTCTGATCTTCCCTGCCGGAGACGTGACCGCGTTGGCCGACCAGCTGACCCGGCTCAGAGACGAACCTGGCCTGACCACCGACCTGGCGGCTCGGGGCCTGCACCGGGTCGAGACGGAGTTCACCTGGGAGCGGGTTGCCGACAGGCTGCACGACATCTGGCACGGGTTGGCCGCAGCCGCTACAGCCGCGCCGACCAGCCGGCCGAGGTTCGGTGATCCCGCCGAGTTGAAGGGAGAGGTGCGAGTCTGATGGGACGCTCAATGGGCTTCAACGGCGGTGTGACGATGTTTTGGCACCGGATAGCGCTGCCGCTGCTCGGCCTCTGCGCTGGCCTGGCCGCTGCTCAGGTGCTGACCCCGCTCCTACCGGCCCGCTATGAGGCACAGTCATCGCTTCTGCTGACGGCGACACCGCCGGACGAGGACCGTTCCGCAGAGCGGAGTCTCGCGCTTGCCCAGAACCTCGCCCCGACCGTGGCGAAGTTGGTTGGCTCCCGGGAGGCGGCCGTCGAGACGGCCAGGGCGATGTCCGTGCCGGAACAATCGCTCGTTGGCCGCGTATGGGGCACGTACGAGCCGGGTCTGCAGATCATCACGATCGGAGCCAGTGCCCCATCGGCGCAGCAGGCGGCCGATCTCGCCAACGCGGCCACTGCGGCGGTCAGCAAACAACTGACCCGCCTCAAACTGGGCAGGGACACACCGGTGGCCACCCGGGTAGTCGACACCGCCAGCCCGCCGGCGACGGCTTCGTTTCCGAAGCCGCTACTCAACAGCGCATTGGGGGCGATGATCGGCCTGCTGGCCGGCTGGTGTGCGATGGTGCTGCGGGACCGCTTCGACCCTCACGTCCGCGATGTCGGGCAGGTGGAATCGCAGCTGATGCTGCCCGTCGTCGGTGCCCTGCCACCGTTGCCCCAACGGTTCGCCCGCCATCATGCGTCGGCACTGTTCGCCCGGCGGGAGGTCGCCGAACAGACCCGGGCCACTGTCGCGGCGGTGAGCATGTTGACCGCGTCGATCGGGCGTCAACGGCTGCTGGTCACCAGCGTGCGCGACGACGACGGCGCGGCGTTGCTCACCGCGCTGCTCGGACTGGGGGTGGCCGCCGAGCATCGCAGGGTCACGGTGGTCGACGGCGCGGTCCGCGACCCGGTGCTCTCCGGGCACTTCCCGGACGCGTCGTTCACCTGGCAACAGGTTGTCGGTGAGCAGCGCGCCCCGGGCGTGCTACCCGGGCATCCGACGCTGACCGTGCTGCCGACCGAGCCGCAGGACTGTCTGACTCCGCAGCGGACCCGGGAACTCGCCGACCTGCTCAACGCTCTCGAGGAGACCGAGGAGGCGGTGCTCGTGCACGCGCCGCCGGTCCTGGCCAGCAGCGACACCGCAGTGTTGGCCCAGCACGTCGACGGGGTGCTGTTGGTGGTGGTGGCCGGCCGCACCCGGCTGGCCGAAGCGGCCCGGGCTGCGCGGTTGTTGCGTCAGCTGAACCTGCCACTGGTAGGGGTGATCGCGGTCGGTGCCGCCGACCAGACCGGCCGCCGGACGGTGGAGGCCACGACCGGCACCCTCGGGTCGCTGCCTGTCGCTCCTGCCGAGACCGAGCCGGTGTCCGGTCCCACCGCCGCTGTCACCGAAAGCCGCCGGTCAGCCCGCAGCCGCCACGCGGCGTCGCGGATCACGCGCCCGACCGAGAAGGCCTCCAACCAGTCAGCCGTGGCCGGACATGCCAGCGGACGAGCGGCCGTGGTCGAGCCGGTAGTTCCCGAACGGGTGGCTGCGGCCGAGCCGGCCCGGGAGCCGGTCGGCGTCGAGACCACCGGGGAGCCAGCGGTCTTGCCGAACGTTCGGCAGGTCGTGCCGGTGGCGCGACACCGCAGGTTGGGGGCCGACAAGGCGGTCCCCACCGTTGTGGCTCCGATCGGTGCCAAGGAACTGCCCAGCCTGCTGCGCAGCCGGCCGTTGGTGCGGCCTGAGCCGAGCAGCCAGTCATCGCGACCGCCGACCGGTCGCGTGCCGATCGAAGCGGTGCCGAGCAAGCGGGAGGCGGAGCCGGAGGGTTCCCGCTACGTCCCCAACGGGGTACTCACCGAGGGTGGCGGCTACCGGCGGCCCGACAGCCGCCGGTGATGACCGTCCGTTCCCGGGTCGGCGCGGTCACTGTCGAGACCACGTGGACCCGTCCATACCTGAGAGGATTTCGATGACCGAGACGATGACCACGGACCGGACCGGGGTGACCGATCCCCGCGTCCTGTATTGCGAACTGCTCAAGCAGGCGCTGACCCGGTATGTTTTTCAGGAGACCTGGATGCCGTACCAGCCGCGGGCTGCCTCCCTGCACGGCCGTATCTACCATCGGTTCAAGCACCTGCTCCAACGCCGCGGGTTGGAGCTGGTGTTACGGTTCCCGTTCGACGCCGACGCCCGCGCCAACGGTAGGGACTGGCCGCCCGAGGCGGACACCATGATCGGTCTGCGTCGGCTCGACAACCTGGAGCGTTGCATAGCCGACGTGTTGGAGCGTAACGTCCCGGGCGATCTGATCGAGACCGGGGTGTGGCGCGGCGGCGCGGTGATCTTCATGCGTGGAATGCTGCGCGCCTATGGCGATCAGGAGCGTTCCGTGTGGGTGGCAGACTCGTTCCAGGGCCTGCCGAGGGCCGAGCCGGGTCGGGTCGAGGACGAGGAGGACGCGCTCTGGTCCCAGCCGATCCTGGCGGTGTCACAACAGCAGGTGGAGAACAACTTCCGGCGGTACGGCCTGCTGGACGAGCGGGTCCGGTTTCTGCCAGGTTGGTTCCAGGACACCCTGCCCGGCGCTGCGGTGCAGCAGTTGTCCGTGATCCGCCTCGACGGTGACATGTACGACTCGACGATGGTCGCGCTGCGCAGCCTCTACCCGAAGCTTTCGGTCGGCGGCTACGTGATCGCCGACGACTACCATGCGGTGCGGGGCTGCAAGCAGGCCGTTGACGACTTCCGGGCCGAGCATGGCATCACCGACGAGCTGCATCGGGTGGACTGGACCTGCCGGTACTGGCGCCGTTCCCGATGACCGGGCATGACATCCGGGCCGTTTCCTCTGAGGACTCAGTCGGTCGTACTCACATATCGGGGATGGTCGGTGAGCCATCGGTCGACGGTGTCCTCGCGCACGGCGGTGAACAGCTCGGCTGCGGCTTGGCTGTCGAGTAGTACCGCCGAGCCCGCCGGGGTGTCGAGGCCGGGGTCGCTGACCGGTACCGTCACGAAGCGGATTCGTTCGGTGCGGACGTGGCGTAACGCAAGCGCCAGGTCGGTCAGATCGAGGTTCTCGTCGACGGTGAGCGACTCGGCGGCGGTGGTCAGCAGCCGGTCCATCCGGGTCGGGTTGGCGATCAGGCTGGTCGGGCTGAGCTGCTGCGCGATCGCCTTGACGACAAGGTGCTGGTCGAGGATGCGGCCCAGGTCCCCGCCGGGCACTCCGTGCCGCTGCCGGACCAGGTCCTCTGTGGCGTTGCCGTCGAGTCGATGGCAGCCGGCCGTCCACTGCCTGCCGGTGGTAGTGGAGGTGACCTCGTACGGTAGGCAGACGGTGATGCCGCCGACGGCGTCCACGATCGTGCGTACGGCGGCGAAGTTCGCCACCACGACGCCATCGATGGTCACACCGGTGAGCCGGTGCACCGTCTCGGCGGCGAGGGCGGCTCCACCGAAGGCGAACGCCGCGTTGATCTTGTTCCTGCCACCGTCCCAGACACCCGTGCGGGCGGGCACCTCGACGTAGCTGTCCCGAGGAATCGATACCATCGTCACAGCGTCTCTGGCGCCGTTGAGGTGCGCCAGCATGATGGTGTCCGAGCGCTGGCCCGAGTACTCCCCCTGGTCCGGTTCACCGTCGCGGGAGTCCGAGCCGAGCAGCAGAAGGTTCAACGGTCCCCGATGCCACCGATACTCGTCGCGGGGTGCGGTGCCCTGGCCGAGGATCTCCTCGCGGTGCACGCGGCCCTCGTATCGGTGGCGGGCGCCCGAAGCGAGCATCACGAGACCGACACAGACCATCGCGCCGACGACCATGACGGCGAGCACCGCCCTCCGCTGACGGGTCAGACGACGCCAATGTCGCGCCGGGTTCCTCGTGCTCATCGCGACACAGGTCTGGGTGCTTCGTCGGTGACCGGGCGCAGTTGGGTCGGCGTCCGAAGTTCGCTGGCGGCGGAGCGGCGGCGGTCATTGACGTCATCCTGCGACCGGACGACAAGCCAGTTCCTGCCACGTAGCGCCGGGCCTTCCACCAGGTGCCAGCTGGGTACGGCGAACACCAGCGTACCGACCACGGAAAGCACGACGTAGATCAGCAGGCCCTCCGAGGCTCCGCCGAGCAACGCCAGCACCTGCTGCACCGGAAACGCGTAGATGTAGATGCCGTAGGAGTAGTCCCGGTGTCGGCCGATCCGCCGCAGCACCCGGGGTGCCGCCACCGCGACGTAGAGCACGAGGTAGGCGAAGGCGGGCAGACCGATGGCGAAGAAACCACCGAACCACATGGAGACGAGCACGACGATTCCGGCCGCCGCGGCGTACCTTCCGGCGATCGGTAGCCGGTGGGCGTAGCGGCGAGCGCAGACGCCGAGTAGGAACAGAAAAGTGAGGTAGAGCGTCCAGTCGGTGGTGAAACTGCCGAGCAGCGGCAGGGTGATCGCTCCCCGTGTCGGCGGTCGGTCGGTCCAGTCGGCGACGGTCAGCAGATCGTTGAGAATGAGCAGGTAGGCGCCGATGGTGAGCGCCAGCACGAAGCGGGCTGCACGGTGCAGCACCGCCGTCGCGGCCAGCAAGCCGATCAGCAGGTAGCAGGCGAACTCGTAGCGGAGGCTCCACAGCGATCCGTCGAAGGCACTCGGGCCGCCCATCATTCGGCCGAACGGGGTGTCTGCCAGCAGACCGGAGATCGGATACTGATCCATCGCGCCGAGCCAGTTGACGGCGAGGTAACGCAGCGGGCCCTCAGGGTGTGTCCAGAAGCCGGTCAGGTCGCCCCGCTCGATCAGGTGGACCGCCGGCGCGATCAGTAGTGCGGTCACCGCGAGGCAGACCCAGAGGCCGGGCAGGATACGCAGCGCCCGGTGCCAGGCGAACCGACCCGGGGAGAGCCGGAGTGCGCTGCCGGCGACCAGGAAGCCGGAGATGACGAAGAACCCCTGCACCGACAGGGTGCCCAGGTCACTCTGCCCCAAGGTGAGCGAGGCCCCGAAGCTCGGTCGGCCCAGACCGAGTGGCCAGGCGTGTGCGATGAGCACACCGAGGGCCAACGTCAGCCGCAGGAACCCGAAGGCGTTGTCCTGCGGATCGTAGCGCTCAGCAAGAGTCCTGCGGACTGCGCGCCCAGTCTCCGTTTTTTCCATCGGGCACCCCTGTCACGGTCAGTCGGGCTCCGGCGAGTAACCACCGGATCAAAACGCCATTATCGCCTTAAAATCTACCAATGGTGCCAATTAGCTAATTCACCCGTCGACGGACGGTTTCGAGTGCAGAACCCGGTACGTCTGTCGGCTCCACCTGAAACTGGCTCTGGTACATTTTGTGATTGATCTTGTTGATGGCTCACAGGGTGGCCAGGACGCGTTTGCGGAGGAGGTCGAGGTTCGCGCGGCCGTACATCTTGCGCTTGATGGTCTTGATGCGGTTGACCTGGCTCTCGACGAGGCCTGAGCGCCCGGGCTGAGTGAGGCCGGCAATGACGGCGTCACAGTCGCTGGCGAAGCCGCGGATCGCGGGGGATGCGGCGTGGCGGGCGCGGCTGATCCAGGCATCTAGTGCCGTGACCACGAACGTTCACGGCACCCTGCCAGTCCCCGGCTAGCAGGGTGTGAGCACACAGGGCCAAGTCGACGACCAGCTGTCGTACGCCACCGCGATCTGCTCGGCATGATCTTGAGGCCGGGGCGATCTGCGGAATCACTCCGGCCGGCCCGGGAGGGTGCGCGCCGTGCCGGCGGCACCCTCGCGCGCTACATGCCCGTGATGGCGTAGGTGATTATCGCGTGGGCGGCCACGCTGACCGCGCCCCAGGGCAGCAGCGCCCGCAGCACCTTGTAAGCGGCGTCGCGGCGGGGCGCGGTCTCGCTGAACACGCTGGACACGGCCATCAGGACCACCATGCCGACGTAGGTCAGCACGAGCGTGACGGGAACCCACTCAGGCACGTGACCGCTCCCCTCCCAGACGCAGCCCAACCGCCAGTTTCGGAACGCCGCACAGCAGGATCCCGAGGATGTACCCGGCGCGCCTCCACCACGACGCACCCTCGGCACGCAGGTCGTACAACTCCCCAGCCCACTCCTCGCGGTAGCGGCACGCCGCCCATCCCGGCAGCAGGCCCGCCGCGCCGCGCAACAACACCGCGCCTCCGGCTCCAGGCAGGAGTCTCACATTGCGCCTGACGTCGGCCCCAGCGATAACGGTGCTAGCGACAGCGAAGGCGGCGCTGGCGACAGCGAGGGCGACGTCGGTTCCGGTGGCGATGACGCCGGTGAGGCCGATAGCGGCGGCGGCTGGGAAGACGACGGTGACTGGGCGGACGATGACGCCCCGGCGGGAAGCGACGACACCGACAACGCTGGGGCCGTCAACGACCCGAGCTGCGTCGTCGACAGGAGTCTCGAGTTCACTGCCTTTGCGGTTGCTTCCGCTGGATGCCATCTCGGCGTCCATCCTCATGTGCAGCCAGATTGCGGCCTTCATGCGCAACCAGACTGCGGTGACAGCCGGCCCAGAGCGGGGGCATGAGCGGCGGACTGGGTGGCTTCGGCGAGCGCGAGGCGTGCCGTTTCGGCTCCATCGGAGGTGAACCGGTAGTAGCGGCGACGGGGCCGGCCGGCGTCCTCGTGCTCGGCCGGGTCCTCCCAATAGCTCTCCACCCATCCGGCCCGCTCCAGGCGGGCCAGGATCGGGTGCAGGCTGCCGGACTTCAATCCTGTCTCAGCGGCGATGTCGCGCCCCCAGCGAGCCTTAGCCGGCTCGGTCAGCAGCGCGCGTACCACCGCTACCGTCTGCGCGGTAAGGCGTGGTCCCATAGTCATGGGCGAAACTCTACCTAGGTAGCCCACCGGTGTCTACTTAGGTCGAGTTGATCCGGGAGGAGAGCCCGCCGGCTCTGGCCCCCCGGTCAGGGTCGGCTGGCCGAGGCGCGGGCGAACGCGCGCAGCTTCGCTGCCAGTTCCCGCGCCTGAGCCGGGGTGTGGTGGGCGGTGTAAGGCTGCCAGTAGTCACTATCCGGGTCTTCGTCGCTCTCCACCCCGGCGACCGCGACCCGGGTTGAGTTCCCCCCGCTTTGATGGAGCGTCCCGGGCCGCCGTTCAGGACGACGACATCAGGCACCTGACCGGTGACTCCCACATGCATTGCGGCGGCTCCCACGTGAACCGTTCGCAGGATTCCGTGTCCCGGGACATTCTCAGCCCTGTTTGTACAGCTCTGAGTTTACTTGCTCAGGTTGGTGCGGAGTTGGGTGGCCAGGGTGATGGTGTCGTCGTGGGGTTGGGTGTCGAGGTCGGTGAGGGCTTTGGTGAGGGCGCGGAGGAGGGTGCGGATGCCGTCGGCGTCGCCGAGGGTGTGGCGGGCGTGCATCGCTTTGACGTAGAGGGCTTCGTTGTAGTGGTCGAGGGTGATGGCTTTGTCGAGCAGGTCGGATGCGGCTTGCGGATCATGATGGAGCAGGTCGTCGGCGAGGAGGAGATGGGCTTCGGTGCCCCAGCGTCGGATGGTCTCGCGGTGTGGGGGTAGCCATTCGTAGTCCTGGCCTTCGGCCAGTGGCGCGGTGCAGAGGTCGCAGGCGGTGGTGAGGAGTTCGCGGCGGCGGGGTCCGGTGGCGATGGTGGCGTTGCGCATCAGGTCGCGCAGGGTCCACACGTCGACGTCGACGGTCGTCGGGTCGAGTCGGTATCGTCCGGCGGTTTTGATGACGTAGGCGTTCTTGGTGTCTGCGGTGCCGGCGCGACCGAGTACGTGTCGCAGGTTCGACACGTTGGTGTGGACGCGTTGGTCGGCTTGGCTGAGGCGGGCGTCGGGTTCGAGGTACTCGCCGATTTCGCGGGTGGCGGCCCCGTCGGGGTGCACGGCGAGGTACACCGCCAGTTCGAGGGCTTTGGCGCGCAGCGGACGTCCCAGCCCGGTGATGCCTTCGATGCGCGGTGGACCCAGTACCCGCAGTCGAGCGCGTCCCGTGGGGACATCGTCGGAGGGCCGGTCGGTGCCCGGCGGTGGTGCGGTGTCGGCGGGTGGCGTGGCAGCTCGGCTGGTGTACAGGGGCACGGGCACGGCGGGTGCGGCGGCGGGTGGTGTGCCGGTGTGCGCCTCGCGGAGGGTTTGCAGGATCTGCATCGCTGTGGCGGCTTCCAGCATCGGCAGTTGTGGCGGCACCGGTCCGGCGGGCTGCTCGGCCGCAGGGTGGGTGTGTCCGTCGGTGGTGACGTCGACGGTGGCGTCGGGTGTCCATTCACCGAGCAGGAGCGCGGACATGTGCAGGTCCGCGCCCAGGGTGAGGGCGGTCTTGGTTCGCATCCGGGCAGTGGGTGGTGGTGCGTCGGTGATCAGGACGATCGGTGGTAGGGCTCCCGCGTCGGGGGTGTCCGGGTGTGGGGTGGTGTCGAGGTCGGTCAGGGTGTGGTCGTCGAGGATGCGGCTGCGGTGCAGCAGGTGGGTTTCGATCGTGGTGAGTGCGTCGGTGAGGGTGTCGACGAGGTGCAGCCGTGGCCATGGGGTGAGGGTGGTGGCGTCGGGGCCGAGGAGGGTGGTCAGGGTGGCGGTGTCGATGATGATTTCGCCGCGGTTGTCGGGGTGGTGGGGGTCGCCTGCGGCGAGGACGGCGACGAGGGTGGCGCGGGCGGCGGCGTGCGCGCCGTCGCCGATGATGCCGATTCCGCCACCGGGCGGCGATGTGAGTACGGGGTGCGGGCTCGGTGGCTGCTCGTCGCTGCCCGGCTCTGATGGGTGGGCGGTGACGGCGCGGCGGACCTGGACGACCGGTGCCGGCAGCGCGGTGAGGGGTTCGGTGTCGGGTTCACCGGTGTAGCGGCGGCGACGGTGCAGCCAGACCATCGTGGCGGCGGCGCTGATCGCGGCGGCCAGCGACCAGGGCAGCCACTCGGTGGCCGACAGCCGTACCCCATGTCCGTCGATGGTCGTGGTCGGGTCGACGGCCGTGGGTTGTTGCGGGGTGGGGGTCGGCTCGGTGGGTGAGGGCGCTGGCGGCGTCCCGCTGATGGTTGGGGTTGCCGGCGTGCTGCTCGGGCTGGTTGCCGGCGTTTCGGTGGTGTCGGACGGTCGGGTGGTGGGTGCTGGGGGTTGCGGGTCGGCGCTGGCGGAGGCCGGTGGTGGTCCCGAACGGTGCGGGGCTTGCGGTGGTGGGGTGGTCGGGGTCGCTGGGGTCGCGGCGTGTGGTGGGCGGGCGTCGGCGGGTAGCCGCAGTTCCCAGCCGGGGTAGATGAGGTCGCAGTCGCGCAGGGTGCCGCCGGTGCCGGGGAAGTGGCGGTGTTTGTTCAGCTGGCAGATCTGCGGCCACCGGTTCGCGTCGCCGAGCCATTCCTTGGCGACCTTGGACAGGGTGTCGTGGCGTTCGACGGTGTAGAGGTACCGCTGGTCGGCGACCTGGATGATCGCCGGGCCGGAGGCGGGTGCCTGGCGGGGAACATCGATGTGTTCGGCGGTGGCGACGGGGGTCGTCGGCCGGTCAGGTGTTGCCGCCGCGTCGAGGGAGCCTGCGGAGGTGACGGCGAGCGCGGCGGTGCCGGCCAGGCCGAACACCAGGCGGTGCAGGGGTGCCGGCAGGGTGAGCGCCGGGATGCGCCACCGGGTCAGCGTGGTGACGAGTTCGGCGACGAGGAGCAGGGCGAACACCGCCCACAGCAGCCACATCACCCAGAACGCCGCGCCGATGAGGACGTCGGGGGTGAACCGTCCGTTGGAGCGTTCGAACCAGGCGGGGATCTGCGACCACTGCGGTAGCCGCCGCAGCGGGTTGCCGCCGGCGAGCCACAGCACGGCTGGCACGACCACCAGGAGGATGCCGGCGGCGGCCATGACCCGGGCTCCGGTGGCGACGGTGCGGGAGAGAGGTACTCGACGGTGATGGTTGTCGCGGGGTGGGTGGACCGTGGCCCGTGTGCCGTACTCGGCGAGTCTGTCGCCCCTGTCCGAGGACACCTTCGGCACCCGTCCCTCCCTGCGACTCATCGGTGAAGCTCTCCGCTTACAGGAGAATGCACGTCGCTGGCTATTGCGTCGAGAAGGATTCTCACCATCCGCGCACAAAGGATCACGCGGACAATCAGGGTTGACGTCGCCACACCCCCACGGGCCAGACTGCCCCCCATGCCACACGGGGACACCACGGCAGCCGTCGATCTGAGTTCCGCCTCCATCGCCGCGACCGTCAGCCGCGACGGCGCACGCGTCCCGATCCTCATCGACGGCCGCCTCGTCATGCCCCCCGGTGTCGTCATCGGCCCCACCGGGCACCTGTACGTCGGCGTTGACGCAGCGACGTCCATCCCGGCGGACCACCGCTTCGTCGACGACCCGACCGCCCTGCTCGGCAAACCCGCCCCCACCACCCCCACTGATGCCGCACCTACCGACCCCGTGGACCTCCTCGCGGCAGTACTACGGCATGTCGGCCAGAACGCCGCCCACCAAATCGGTCAGCCGATCACCGCCCTCACCGTGACCATCCCACCGAGCTGGGGGCCACGCCGCCGCCACCAGGTCACCGAAGCCGCACAGCGCGCCGGACTACCGTCCCCTGCCCTGGTCACCGCACCCGCCGCGCTCGCCGCCCACGCCACGACCCTCGGCCACCCCACACCCGCCGGCTCCTGCGTCCTCGTCTGCCAGGCCGACCGGCACCCGGCGACCCTCACCGTCCTGCACACCACCGACGGCGGCTACACCGAACTGGCCACCCGAAGCCTCGACGACACCCCCGACCTCGACCGCCTCATCACCGACCACGTCATCCACACCGCCACCGGCGACGACGACCCCCTCCGCACCCCCGGCGACCATTCCGCCACCGCAAACGACCACCGCGCCCTCGCCGACGCCGTCCGCACCGCCCGGCAACTCCTCGTCACCCAGGAACGCGCCCCCGTCCTCCTCCCCGCACCCCGCCAACCCGCGATCATCACCCGCGCCGACGTCACCCGCGCCGCGCAACCCGTCCTCGACCAGATCCCCCGCGCCGTCACCGACCTCCTCGACGCCGCCGACGTCGACGCCGGCCACCTCACCGCCGTCATCCTGCGCCCCAACCCCGGCCTGCCCGCCGTCGCCGAGCACCTCGCCCACACCACCGGCACCACCCCCGTCCTCGTCGACCACCCCCACGCCCTCACCGGCGGCGCCCTGACCCTCACCGCCCACCACCAGCCCGCATCCCGCGCCACCGCAGCTCGGCTGCCCCGCGTCCGGCTGCGCATCAGCGACCTCACCGGCACCCTTCTCATCGGCGCCTGCTCCCTGGCGCTGCTCGTGCAGGCCGTCCTCACCGCCGACATCACCATCCACAACACCTGGGTCGTCGGCGCCCGCACCTCGCTGCCGCAACTCGGTATTGCCGGTGCCCTCGCCATGCTCACCGCCATCGCGATCGCCCACCTCGCCCCCACCACCTGGCTCACCGGCACACCCACCACCCCCACCGAGGAACCCACCACCGGCAGCCTCATCCGCCGCAGCTACCTCGCCGCCGCCGTCGGCGGCACCATCACCGCCACCCTCTACGGCCTCGCCACCGGCACCGCCTTCTCCTTCGACTACACCTCTTACCTCAAATGGACCCTCGGCGGCGCACTTCCCCTCGCCGCCTGCGCCACCCTCATCGCGGCCACCGCACCCCGCATCCCCGCCCACGCCCTCCCCCACTGGCTCACCCTCACCCGACCCGCCATCACCCACGCCGCCACCGCCGCAGCCGGCATCTGGCTCATCCGCGCCGCCTACACCCTGTCCACACCCATCGACCTCACCGGCATGCCCGGCCTCGCCAGCACCATCGGCGCCGCACTCCTCGGCACCGCCACCGCCCTGACCGTCAGCCGAACCCGCACCATCCGCCTCATCACCACACCCGGCCTCACCATCGGCTACGCCCTCGTCATCAGCTACAACACCCACAGCGCCCTGATCATCGGCTACCTCGTCGCCCTCACCTGGTGGGGCATCCGCCTCACCGCCGACACCCTGCGACTCGCCTTCCCCCACACCGGAAACGCCCTCCGCCGCCTCATCGATCGCCCCGGCAACTGACGATCCGAGGAAACGCAGACCAGCGCCGTACGCTGACAGCCCGACGAACCCGCATGCCGGATCGGCGGCGGGGCCGGGCACGGCGTGGAGAGGTTGACCGTGATCAGCTGGCTCTCGGATGTGTGGACGCGGACGCACGTCGTGCGGATCCTCGACGGCGGCGAGGACGCCGGCCCCCTGGCCGACCGGGCGACCCTGGCCGAACTACGTTCCCCCTCCACGATCGAAGCGGCACGAAAGCTGACCACGACCGGCCGCTTCACCGAGAACATCTGCCGCTGCCCCGGCGACACCACCATCGCACTCCACGATGACTCCGACGAGCTCGTCACCACTGCCAGCCTCCACGGCTACGGCAACATCAGCTGGGAACGGCAACGCCTACACAACGACCTGTACGTGGCAGATCCCGCCGCGCTGCACCTGTTCCTGGCCGCCCACGGCGTCCCGGACCAGATCCCGCTGTTCCTGACACCACTGACCGACCTGCTGAATCTGCACGAAGGACACCCACAGTTCCGACCCGCCGGAGACGCCGGCAGGCAGCACCTGACCGAACGGGCCGTCCCCCACGTACTCCATCCGGCCCTGCTGCCCCTCACCGGCCAACAAGCAGGCGAACTGTCCACCACACAACTTGATGCCATGAACGATCAGCTCACCACCATCGCACCTTCACCGGTCGACCGCGCGGGAATCCTCCTGTCATGGCTCGGTCGACTCCCCGTCCCCGCCGAGGCGTTCTGGGGCGAAGGCGCACTCATCCGGCACCTCCTCGCGGACATCCCCCGGGCCGACATCGCCACCGCAGCCCGTCACGCACCCACCGCACACACCACGATGGGCGTAGTCAACCTGGCCCTACATACCGGCGACGACGGCACCCTCGCCACCGCCATCAGACCAGCCCTGCGGCGACTACTGTCAGTCGCTCCGACGCCCCACGCTCCCGCTGAGCGTTGAACGATGTCGCCACGTCGCGGCGAGTTGTGTGAACTCGCAGGTGGTCGGCGAGTTTGCGGATGCTCCACCGGGTGAACGCCGCCCCAGTTTCTCGGAGCGGGTGTTGGCCGTCTCGACGATGGATGCCTCGTCATCGGGGCTGATCTGGCCGGGACAGCCCCCACCGCCCGCCTCGGTCGGATCGGTGAACCGGCTCCCCGACGGGTGACTCTGAGCAGCTGCTGACCTTCTTGATCACTGAGCCGCCGCACGCGTACAAGATCTGCCACAGCCTGATCGCCACGACGCCGCCCCGACCGACACCACGGGTGGCGTGTCAACCAACATCGTGAACGTTCATGGTCACGGCACAACCCGCACCCGGTGCCGGGGGTTCCCGGTCAGGTCCGCTTGCGGCTCGCGATCTGGTCAGAGAGTTGGCGCACACGGGCGGGGTCCGCGTCCCGGGCTAGGGCGACGTAGTGGTCCATGACGGCCGGCCGGTAGCGCACGGGCAACGTCTGCCCTGGGGCGAGTCGGGTGAGCTCGGTGATCGTGAGACCTTCGTCGGCGATACCGCGGAACGAGATGCCCTCGGCGGTCTCCACGTCGAACATCAGGACCACGCGAGGGTTGCTGTTCACCTCCCGCCAGCCGACGAGGACACCGAGCGCAAGCACCCCAGTACGTAGGTCCGCATTGCGCTTGCGTGCGTCACTGCTCAGGAGCGGGTTCGGGGCGACGCCCGGGAAGTCGGGCCCGACGCCCAGTGACTCCCGGCTCAGGTCAGGCCTGAGCTGCGCCACCATAGCGTCGAGCTTCTTCTTCCGACCGAACATCCTGACCCCTCCCTCACCGGTGCCGGGATCTCGGCCTGACGCCTCGCCACCATCGCGATCATACGTCGCCAGTCATTCCCTTCCGACCCAGGCGTCCCAGCGCTTTCAGGAGCATCCCCTCGAACAACGACCACTGGGCATCCGAAAGCAACATGCCTAAGCATCAAACGTTGCGCGCATTGACATGACCCCGAACGAGATCCGCCAGATCGTAGGCGATGCGCGGCTACTCGCAGTGTGTGCAGGTCGGCTTCCGTGACGACGTGGCGGAGCCGAGGCTGGTCCGCCAGCAGCGCCTGCGCATCCGTGCGGTCTTCGAGTTGTGTGTTGGCAGGTGCCGTCGCGCGGAGGGCCAGCGAGCAGCTGCCGGTCGGCCCGCCGCGGTTGCGCAACCCGGTGCGGAGAGGCGTGCCGGGCCCCGGGTCCGACCGACACCGGGGCGGGGGGTGTGCCGGCGGGTGCGGTCCTCAGCGGGCCGTTGTTCGGCACCGCGCACGCCGCCCGTAGACCACGTCACCGCTGGGCTGGCCGGATAGTTCCGTGTTGATCCCGACAGCGCGGGCGGCGGCCACGCTCGCCGCGATGGCTTCGGCCGGCAGTTGCCGCCGGTCGCCGCGGGTGCCGCAGACGGCGTGGTGATGGGCGTCGTCGGCGAGGCCGAAGGTCGTCGTCCTGCCGACCGGCACGGTGTGGGCGATGCCCAGCTCGACCAGTTGCTGCAGCACCGGATGCACGGTTGACAGTTCCACGGCCACACCACGGGTGAACAGGGCTTGATACAGCTCGTTCACGGTGAGGTGCCCGCGGCCACCTACGGCGTGGGCGAGTTGGTCGAGCGCTCCGCGCCGGGCCGCGGTGTTGCGCAGGCCAGCGCGGCGTAATCGCTGCACCGCGGCGCTCGCCCGCTCGGTCTCCGATGTGGTCAACCGCCGCTCCTCGCCGCACGATCACCGGTTCTATTGCAAGATAGTGGCAAGAGCATCAACTTGGCAGCAACCCCGAGGAGTTCTGATGGCGGTTTACACCCTGCCGGATCTGCCCTACGACTACGGCGCGCTGGAGCCGGCCATGTCGGGGCAGATCCTGGAGCTGCATCACGACAAGCACCACGCCGCGTACGTCAAGGGCGCCAACGACGGCCTGGAGCAGCTCGCCGAGGCCCGAGCGAAGGGGGACTTCTCCACGCTTGTCGGTTTGGAGAAGACGTTCGCGTTCAACCTGTCCGGGCACGTACTGCACTCGATCTTCTGGGGCAACCTCTCCCCGGACGGCGGTGACCGTCCCGACGGCGAGCTGGCCGCCGCGATCGAGGAGCACTTCGGCACGTTCGACGCGTTCGCCGGGCAGCTGTCCGCCGCCACCAAGGGCGTGCAGGGCTCCGGATGGGGCGTGCTTGCCTGGGAACCACTCGGACAGCGGCTGATCGTGGAGCAGGTCTACGACCACCACGGCAACGTCGGCCAGGGCTCCGTTCCACTGCTGGTCTTCGACGCCTGGGAGCACGCCTACTACCTGCAGTACCGCAACGTCCGGCCGGACTACGTCGACCGGCTGTGGAACCTGGTCAACTGGCCGGACGTGATCGCCCGCTTCGACGCCGCCCGCGCCACCACGCCAAAGATCTGATCGGCGTGACCAGCCCCACCCCGGCAGCGGCTGAACTGGTCCAACGCGCCGCCGGGGTCATCGCGGCCAAGCACCGCGGTGACCTCGGCGGCGCCGAGGAGCTGCTCGCCGCGTTCGGTTCCGAGCAGGCCAAGAGCCTCGGCTTCTACCTGCTGGCCGATCTGAGCCTCGGGCTGCTCCGCGCGCAGAGCGGCCAGTCCATGGACGATCTCGTGCGGGAACTGTCCCTGCTCGTCGCCGTCACCGCCACTCCGCCCGACAGCTGACGGCGGTGGTCATCCGGTCGGTGCCGCCGGCACCACCAGACGTGCCGACGGCACCGACCGGTGGGAATCCGGGACTGCCCCGCAGCGGTGAGTGGGAACGACCGCCGTCATCAGCACTGGGCCGCATGGCCTGGGAAGCGACGGCCAGTAGGGGATCCGGGGTGTCCGGGTCACGCCCACGAGTCCGAAGACCTGCCCGCGCTGCGCATCCACGAGGTGGGTGCGCTGCCGTCGACCTCGCGGGCGGGTCGGGC
>NZ_JACGMO010000057.1:0-43632 GCF_015354745.1 Micromonospora sp. S-DT3-3-22 | reverse complement strand
GGCGGTGCTGGACGCGGCGCGGGCCCGGCGGGAGTCGGCGGCCCGCACCCGGAAGCCGGGGGTGACCGGCGCGGCCGACGGCGGTGGGCGGCGGCTGCGGGGCTATTCCGGGCCGGGGCCGGATCCGCGTGACCCGCAGCCGTTGGGCGCGGTGCTGGAACGGCTGATGAAGGCGCGGGGCTGGCAGCAGCCGGCCGCCGAGGCGACCGTGTTCGGCGCCTGGGAGAAGGTCGTCGGGCCGGAGATCGCCCAGCACAGCCGCCCGGTCAAGCTGGAGGACGGCGAGCTGACCGTGGAGGCCCGATCGACCGCGTGGGCCACCCAGCTGCGGTTGCTGGCCGGGTCGCTGTTGAAGCGGATCGCCGGGGAGGTCGGCCACAACGTGGTGCGCAAGCTGCACATCCACGGGCCGGCGGCGCCGTCCTGGTCGCGTGGGCCACGCCGGGTGCGTGGTCGGGGGCCGCGCGACACCTACGGCTGACCCTCACCGTTCGGCGCGGCGGGCCTCCCGCTCGGCGCGCTTTCGTTCGCGCTGCTCGCGGCTCCACTGCTTGCGTCGTTCCAGGTCCTCTTTCCAGGCGTCGCGGGCCTGCCGGGAGCCGCCCTGCACCGCGTCGGCCACCTCCGGCGGGCCGGCCAGGTTCTTGAAAGCCCAGGCCAGGAGCCGGCCACCCTCGCCCGGGGCCTTCGCCGCCGGCTTGTCCTCGCTCATCGGCAACCGACCTTCCCTCGACGCTTGGTGTACAAATCATTGGTACACCAAGCATTGGTAGCATCGCAACGGCGACGAGGAGGAGCACACGTGGACGGACAGCCCGACGGGGACCCGCTGGCCCTGGAGGAGCAGGTCTGCTTCGCGCTCTCCGTCGCCGCCCGGGGCGTCGTCGCGGTCTACCGGCCGCTGCTGGAGCCGATGGGGCTGACCCACCCGCAGTACCTGGTGATGCTGGCGCTCTGGCAGTACGCGCCGCTGTCGGTCCGGGAGCTGAGCCGGCTGCTGCAACTCGACCCGGGCACCCTGTCGCCCCTGCTCAAGCGCCTGGAGGCGGCCGGCTACCTGCGCCGCGAGCGGGACCCGGCCGACGAACGCAGCCTGGCCGTGTCGCTCACCGGGAGCGGCCGGGCGTTGCGCGGCCGCGCCGAGCAGATCCCGCCGGCGGTCGTCGCCCGGCTCGGGCTGCCGCTGGCCGAGCTACGCGACCTGCATGCGGCGCTGACCCGGGTGATCGCCGCCGCGAACGGCGCGGCGGCGTCCGCACCGACGCCGGACGGCTAGGTCGCGCACCCGGGCGGCTGCCGGGCTACCTCAGGGCTGCGGGCCGGGGCGGCGGCCGGGCTCGGCGTCGGCGTAGACCGCGAAGCCCCGGTCGGCGCAGCGCCGGTAGAAGGCGGCCAGCACCCCCAGCTCGGCGCAGGTGAAGTCCCACTGGGGCGGGTCGCCGTTCTCGTCGCGCAGCCGGTCGAGCCGGCTGCCCAGCCAGCGCAACTGCTGCTCGGCCAGGCGGCCGTCACCGAGCAGCGCGCGGAGCACCTCGCTGACCGACTCGAAGGTCACCACCTCGCCGTGCGGCCGGTGCTGGGCGACGAACTTCTCCACCCCGCCGGCGATCCAGGAGCAGCCGTCCGGGTCGATCACCGGGTCCTCGTCCTCGGCGGCGGCGTCGGTGGCGTAGAGCACATTTTCCAGGCCGAGGATCAGGTCGACCAGCTCGGTGTAGGCGGTCGCCCGGACCGTGCCGGTCTTGGCGATGTGCTCGGCGAGCGCGGCGGTCGGCGCGGAGATGCGGGGAACATCGACGATCTCGCCGAAGTCGACGAACTCGGCCGGCGCGACCGGATCGTAGAAGCGGCCGGTCCGCGGCCAGTGCACCGCGACATTGTCCAGCCCCATCTGGTGTCACCTCTCGAGAGCATGTGTCGGATCGATCGGGTCCATCGTCCCGGTTACGGGTGGAAAAGATCAAGACGAGCGACTTCGCCGCGCGCCGCAAAGCTACGGTACGACCACCACCCGACGCGACCCCGCGCCGCCCGGCGAGCCGGACGATCCGGTGGCGGCGGGCACGGAAGCCGGACCGGGGCGTGTAGGGGGAGTCGCGGACAGCGAGATTCGGCCGGCTACGAGGGTCTGAGCCGCCTTCAAGGGGTGCCGAGTGGCGGTTATGTCGTGTGCGCACAGTAAGATTGACGCTGAGACGACGACCTGACGCGGTGCGACGGACGGGGGCCCTCACCAGCCCTTGATCAACGTCCCGGGTCGGGTCTGGCCGATCGCGATCCGCGGGCAACCGCGGCGACCGGCGCGCACGATCCGCGACGGCCCTGCGGGGCCGTCGTCCGTGCACGCCGACGTCGCGTCCTGTCCGCCGAACCCGCGCCCCCGCGCCCTCGGCGCGGATGGTGCGAGAAAGTGGCCGAGGGTGGCAGCGCAGGACAAGCAGGATTACGGCGCAGAGTCGATCACCGTCCTCGAAGGGCTGGAGGCGGTCCGCAAGCGACCCGGCATGTACATCGGGTCGACCGGCGAGCGTGGCCTGCACCACCTGGTGTGGGAGGTCGTGGACAACGCGGTGGACGAGGCGCTCGCCGGCTACTGCGACACCATCGACGTGGTGCTGCTCGCCGACGGCGGGGTCCGGGTCACCGACAACGGCCGTGGCTTCCCGGTCGACCTGCACCCGAAGCTCAAGAAGCCGGGTGTCGAGGTCGCGCTGACCGTGCTGCACGCGGGTGGCAAGTTCGACGGCAAGGCGTACGCGGTCTCCGGCGGTCTGCACGGCGTCGGCGTCTCCGTGGTGAACGCCCTCTCCACCCGGATGGCCGTCGAGATCCACAAGTCCGGCCACGTGTGGCGGCAGAAGTACCACAACTCCAAGCCCGAACCGCTGGACAAGGGCGAGACCACCGACCGCACCGGCTCGGCCGTCTCCTTCTGGCCCGACCCGGACGTCTTCGAGACGGTCGACTTCGACTTCCAGACCATCTACCGCCGCCTCCAGGAGATGGCCTTCCTCAACCGGGCCCTGTCCATCCACCTGCTCGACGAACGGGTCGCCGAGGGCGAGGAGGGCAAGCCCCGCGAGGTCACCTTCTTCTACGAGGGCGGCATCGCCGACTTCGTCCGGCACCTCAACGCCTCGAAGAACCCGATGCACAAGACGGTCGTCGAGTTCGCCGCCGAGGAAGAGGGCATGTCGGTCGAGATCGCCATGCAGTGGAACGAGTCGTACGGCGAGTCGGTCTACACCTTCGCCAACACGATCAACACGCACGAGGGCGGCACCCACGAGGAGGGCTTCCGGGCCGCGCTGACCAGCGTGGTCAACCGCTACGGCGCGGAGAAGAAGCTGCTCAAGGGCGACGAGAAGCTCTCCGGCGAGGACATCCGTGAGGGGCTGGCCGCGATCATCTCGGTCAAGCTGGCCAACCCGCAGTTCGAGGGTCAGACCAAGACCAAGCTCGGCAACACCCCGGTGAAGAGCTTCGTGCAGCGGGTCTGCAACGACCGGTTGGTCGACTGGTTCGACCGCAACCCGGCCGAGGCCAAGACCATCATCCAGAAGGCGTCCCAGGCGGCGCGGGCCCGGATCGCCGCCCAGCAGGCGCGCAAGCTGGCCCGGCGCAAGTCGCTGCTGGAGTCGGGCTCGATGCCCGGCAAGCTGGCCGACTGCCAGTCCACCGACCCGCGCGAGTCGGAGGTCTTCATCGTCGAGGGCGACTCGGCCGGCGGCTCGGCCAAGCAGGGCCGCGACCCGCGTACCCAGGCGATCCTGCCGATCCGCGGCAAGATCCTCAACGTGGAGAAGGCCCGGATCGACCGGGTGCTCAAGAACAACGAGGTCCAGGCGCTGATCACCGCCCTGGGCACCGGCATCCACGACGACTTCGACATGGAGAAGCTGCGGTACCACAAGGTGGTGCTGATGGCCGACGCCGACGTCGACGGCCAGCACATCCAGACGCTCCTGCTCACCCTGCTGTTCCGCTTCATGCGTCCGCTGGTCGAGCTGGGCCACGTCTACCTGGCCGCCCCGCCGCTCTACAAGATCAAGTGGAACAGGAAGGGCGACGACGCCCAGTACGCGTACTCCGACCGGGAACGCGACGGGCTGATCGCGCTGCGCCAGCAGAAGAAGCCCAACGCCAAGCCGGACGACATCCAGCGGTTCAAGGGTCTCGGCGAGATGAACTATCCCGAGCTGTGGGAGACCACGATGAACCCGGCCACCCGGACGCTGCGTCAGGTCACCCTCGACGACGCCGCGACCGCCGACGAACTGTTCAGCGTGCTGATGGGTGAGGACGTCGAGGCCCGCCGCTCGTTCATCCAGCGCAACGCCAAGGACGTGCGGTTCCTCGACATCTGACGGCCCGGTCGGCCGGTGCCCCACCGGCCGGCCGTCGTCCACCGGGTTATCCACAGCCTGGCCGGTATCCACAGCGTTATCCACAGCACGAACACGACTCTGAGTCTGATAAGGGTTAACAGTGACCGATACTCCCGAGTCCACCCCGAACGAGCCGGAGACCACCGAGACACCCCTCGCGGCGGTCGTCCAGCACGACCGGATCGAGCCGGTCGGGCTCGAGGTCGAGATGCAGCGCTCGTACCTCGACTACGCGATGAGCGTGATCGTCGGGCGGGCCCTGCCGGACGTACGGGACGGGCTCAAGCCGGTCCACCGCAAGATCCTCTACGCCATGTACGACTCGGGATACCGGCCGGACCGGGGCTACGTGAAGTGCTCCCGGGTCGTCGGGGACGTGATGGGGCAGTTCCACCCGCACGGTGACTCGGCCATCTACGACGCGTTGGTCCGGATGGCCCAGCCCTGGTCGCTGCGCTACCCGCTGGTCGACGGCAACGGCAACTTCGGCTCGCCGGGTAACGACCCGGCTGCGGCGATGAGATACTGTTTGACCGCAGACGTCCGTATCCGTACCGCCGAAGGTAGCGTGCGGATCGGCGACATCGTGCCGGGTGCCGCGCCGAGCAGTGAGACCGACGTCGACCTGAAGGTCCGCGACCGCAACGGCGACCTGGTCCGGGCGTCGAAGTTCTTCCACTCCGGCGAGCACCCGACGCTGCGGCTGCGTACCCGCGAGGGGTACGAGCTGACCGGCACCCACAACCACCCGGTGCTCTGCCTGGTGGACGTGGCCGGCGTGCCGACCCTGCTCTGGAAGCTGCTCGCCGAGATCTCCCCGGGTGACCGGGTGGTGCTCCAGCGGGCGGTGCCGGACGAGGTCGGCTACCCGATGCTGGAGCACGTCGAGGCGGCCGTGCTCGCCGGCGCGTTCGTGTCGGAGGGCTGGGTCTCGGCGGTCCGTGCGGGCTTCAACAACGTCGACCGGGACTACTTCCTGCGCGTCGTCGCCGCCTACGACCTGGCCGTCGGTGGCCCCCGGTACGTCAGCGAGCGGGTGATCGCCTCGGGCAGCACCCTGCACGAGCTGGACGTGCAGAACCTGTCGGCGCTGCGCGCCAGCGTCCTCGGCGAGCTGGTCGGTGCCCGTAGCGCCGCCAAGTTCGTGCCCGAGTTCGTCTGGCAGGGGCCGGCAGCGATCAAGCGGGCGTTCCTCCAGGCGCTCTTCGAGGGCGACGGCTCCTCGTCGCTGTTGCCGCGTAACACCATCCAGGTCTCGTACTCGACCCGTAGTGAGCGGTTGGCCCGCGAGGTGCAGCAGCTCCTGCTGGAGTTCGGCGTGATCAGCCGACAGACCCGGTATGACGACGGCGAGATCAAGGTCGTGGTGACCAACCGTCGCGACGCCCGGATCTTCGCCGCGCACGTCGGCTTCCTCGGCCGTAAGCAGGCCAAGCTGGAGTCCGAGCTGGCTCAGGTGCCGGCGTGCAGCACGGCGTTGTCCAGCGACCACGTGCCGCTGGTGGGCGACTTCATCCGGGAGCACGGCGCGACCCGCTGGACCGAGCGGGACTGGCTGCGTCGGCACAACGTCGACCGGATTGAGCGTTGGGAGCGGGACCGCGACGAGATCGCCGCCCGGATCACCAACACCGAGGTGCTCGACGTGGTCGAGCCGTTGGTCGACGGACGGTTCTACTACGCCGAGGTGGCCGAGGTCGCCGACGCGGGGGTGCAGGCGGTCTACAGCATCCGGGTGGACACCGAGGACCACTCCTTCGTCTCCGACGGCTTCGTCAGCCACAACACCGAGTGCAAGCTCGACCCGTTGGCGATGGAGATGCTGCGGGACATCGACGAGGACACCGTCGATCTCCAGGACAACTACGACGGCCGGGCCAAGGAGCCCACCATCCTGCCGGCGCGCATCCCGAACCTGTTGGTCAACGGCTCCGAGGGCATCGCGGTCGGGATGGCCACCAAGATCCCGCCGCACAACCTGCGCGAGATCGGCGCGGCGGTGCAGTGGTGCCTGGAGAACCCGGAGGCCGACGAGGCGACCACCCTCGAAGCGCTGCTGGAGATCGTCAAGGGTCCGGACTTCCCCACCCACGGGCTGATCGTCGGTCAGTCGGCCATCCAGGACGCGTACCGGACCGGCCGCGGGTCGATCCGGATGCGCGCGGTGGTGGAGGTCGAGGAGGACAAGCGGGGTCGGCCGGCGCTGGTGGTCAGCGAGCTGCCCTACCAGGTCAACCCGGACAACCTGGCCGAGCGGATCGCCGAGCTGATCAAGGAGGGGAAGCTCGGCGGGATCGCCGACATCCGGGACGAGTCCTCCGGGCGTACCGGCATGCGGATCGTGCTGGTGCTCAAGCGCGACGCGGTCGCCAAGGTGGTGTTGAACAACCTCTACAAGCACACCCAGCTCCAGGAGACCTTCGGCGCCAACATGCTGGCCCTGGTCGACGGGGTGCCGCGCACGCTCAACCTGGCCCAGTTCATCAGGTACTACGTCGAGCACCAGATCGAGGTGATCCGGCGGCGGACCGCGTTCCGGCTGCGCAAGGCCGAGGAGCGGGCGCACATCCTGCGCGGTCTGGCCAAGGCGCTGGACGCGCTGGACGAGGTGATCGCCCTGATCCGGCGTTCGCCCACCGTCGACGACGCCCGGCAGGGCCTGATCCGGCTGCTGGAGATCGACGAGATCCAGGCGACCGCGATCCTGGACATGCAGCTGCGCCGGCTGGCCGCCCTGGAACGGCAGCGCATCCTGGACGACCTGGCCAAGCTCGAACTGGAGATCGCCGACCTCAAGGACATCCTCGCCAAGCCGGAGCGGCAGCGGAAGATCGTCTCCGAGGAGCTCAGTGAGATCGTCGCGAAGTGGGGCGACGAGCGCCGTACGAAGATCATCCCGTTCGACGGCGAGGTCTCGATGGAGGACCTCATCGCCCGCGAGGACGTGGTGGTCACCATCACCCGCACCGGGTACGCCAAGCGCACCAAGGTCGACCTCTACCGCTCGCAGCGGCGCGGCGGCAAGGGAGTGAGCGGCGCGACGCTGCGGCAGGACGACATTGTCAGCCACTTCTTCGTATGCTCCACCCACGACTGGATTTTGTTCTTCACCAACAAGGGCCGCGTGTACCGGGCCAAGGCGTACGAGTTGCCTGAGGCCAGTAGGGTGGCCAAGGGCCAGCACGTGGCCAACCTGCTCGCCTTCCAGCCGGACGAGCAGATCGCGCAGATCATCGAAATCCCGAACTACCAGGTGGCTCCCTACCTGGTACTGGCCACGAGAAACGGCCTGGTGAAGAAGACCCGACTTGAGGAGTTCGACTCCAACCGGTCCGGCGGCGTCATCGCGATCAACCTGCGCGATGAGGACGAGCTGGTCGGTGCCGTGCTCGCGGCGCCGGAGGAGGACCTGCTGCTCGTCTCCAAGAAGGCCCAGGCGATCCGGTTCAACGCCTCCGACGAGGCGCTGCGCCCGATGGGCCGGGCCACCTCGGGTGTGATCGGCATGCGCTTCACCGACGACGACGTCCTGCTGGCCATGGAGGTCGTCCGGGAGGGCCTGGACGTCCTGGTGGCCACGAACGGGGGATATGCGAAACGCACCCCCATCGAGGAATACCCGGTCCAGGGCCGGGGAGGTAAGGGCGTGTTGACTGCGAAGATCACCGAGCGCCGCGGTGGTCTGGTCGGCGCGGTCGTGATCGACCCGGACGACGAGCTGTTCGCGATCACCAGCAACGGCGGCGTCATCCGGACTCCGGTGAAGCCTGTACGCCGTACGCGTGACCGGAACACAATGGGGGTCAAGCTGATGGACCTCCCGGACGGCGTGACTATCGTGGCGATTGCTCGCAATGCCGACGAGCCTGACGAACAGGACTAGTTGAATGACGGAGACACAGGCGAAGTCGGGGAACAAGGGGACCTCGGCCACCCCGGTCGACGAGGAGGCCGCCAAGAGCGGTACAACCCCCGCCGGCCGCGCCGCCGTGGGTCGGGCCACCGTCCCCGCCGACGCGCCTGCCCCGAAGTTCACCCGGGCACCCGGCATGGCACCGCCGCCGGACAAGCCCGGTGAGGACTCGGGGGCGACCGAGAAGCCCCAGCCGACGGGCAGCGACGCGCCCTCCTCCGCCACCCAGCCGGTGGCTGCGGCGGCCCGGTCGAGCAACACGACACAGCCGATCGCGGTTGGGGCCGCCACCTCCCCGTCCACGACCGGCACCCAGCCGAAGGTCGGTGGTTTCCGGCCGACCCCGGACAACGCCCGTCCCACCACGGGGGCGGGTAACGCCCGCCCCGCCAACGGCGGCGGCCTGCCCCCGGGCATCGGTGGCGCGGCCGCCGTCGGCGCCGCGCGGGTGGGTGACGCGGTACGCGCCGCGCGTACCTCGGTCAGTTCGGCGGCCTCCCGGGGGCCGCGCCGGGCCCGGCTGAACCTCAAGCGGATCGACCCGTGGTCCGTGATGAAGTTCGCCTTCGCCGTCTCCGTGGTGCTGTTCATCGTGGTGGTCGTGGCGACTTCGGTGCTCTACCTCGCGCTGGACGCGATGGGCGTGTTCCAGAGCGTCAACGACAGCCTGACCGACCTGGTCAGCGCCAGCGGCGGGCAGGGCACCAACAGCGGCTTCCAGATCACCGCGAAGGGCGTCATCCTGACGTCCGCCCTCGTCGGGCTGGTCAACGTGGTGCTGTTCACCGCGCTCGCCACCCTGGGGGCGTTCGTCTACAACGTCTGCGCCGACCTGGTCGGCGGGATCGAGCTGACGCTCGCCGAGCGCGACTGATCCGACCCGACGCCGGGGCGCCGCGAACAGCGGTCGCCCCGGCGTCGTGCTTTCCCAGCCCGGTGGCCGTGCCCGCGCGGGCTCGCTCGTGCCCGCGCGGGCTCGCTCGTGGGTCGATCCAGCGTTGTCCGAGCCGCCCCGATGCCGCTGTTCCCCGTCACGGGGGTGGATCTCCGGCTCCAGGACCGGGGGAAAGGGCTCGCCCCGTCGCGGGCCGACCGGTACGGTCGGGAAGGCGCGGGAGCGTCGGCCACCCCGATTTGGGAGCGGACGACGCGATGGGTTAATCTTGCTCGTCGCCACGCGGGGCTATAGCTCAGTCGGTTAGAGCGCAGAGCTGATAACTCTGAGGTCGCTGGTTCGATTCCAGCTAGCCCCACCGCACACCGTTCCGACGGGCAGTCGAGTCGAGCGCGAGGGGTCGCCCCATGTTCAAGAAGCTTCTGTTCCTGGTCGGCATCATCGGCGTCGCCGCTGTGGTGGCCAAGAAGGTCAAGGAATCCAACGACGAGCGCGCCCTGTGGCACGAGGCGACCACCTCGCCCGACCTGCGCTGACCAGCCAGCACCCGGCGGCTCGACCCGCCCTCGGGGCCCTAGCTCAACTGGCAGAGCACTGCCTTTGCAAGGCAGGGGTTAGGGGTTCGAGTCCCCTGGGCTCCACCAGCATCATCCTTGACCAGGCGTTACAGCTCGTGAAGATCAACGGGCACACGATGGGCACAGGTCAGGATTGATCTTGAATCCCTCTGGAACCTGCCGCCCGTAGCACTGCGCCGACCAAGCCCTTCGGACGCTCCCGCTTCGGCCACCAGTGCACGTAAGTCTCCAAGGTGATCCGCAGCGTCTTGTGCCGCAGCAGCCGTTGCACCTCCTGAGGTTCGGCGTGATTCGTGATCAGGGTCGTGGCAAAGAAGTGCCGCAGGGCGTGGAACGTGCCGTGTTCCTTCGGCCAGCCGACGGCGTCTCGCCAGTCCGCCCACTCCCGCCTTGATCGCGGCCACCCGCGAATATGAGGACCGTGATCCCGATGGTCTGATCTGGCCGAGGTATAAGCACCGGGACGACGCCACGGCGGTGGTTTGTCGCCTGCAGCGCGTGGCCGGAGCGTAGTGTGTTCAGACTTTCTTTACTTGGTCAAGGGCGGGCCTTCGGCCCGCCGCCGTGTTCGCGCCGGGGCGCGCGTGCGGCCTGGCGGCCGGTCACGCCCCGGCGCACGGCGTAGCAAGGGGAGCAGTCGACAGTCGCAGGCGGCCGGGACTGGGTGCACGCGGCGCAGCTCCCGACGCCGACTGGGACATGGTGCCCATCAGGGTGTACGCGGCCGGCATCCGCGCGCCGCGGCACACGGTGCCTGGACGGGCTCTGGCCGGCCGGGTCGAGGTGGTCGGTGCGCAGGTCACCCGCTTCCGCCCGGGTGAGGATGTCTACGCCGAAGGGCTCGGCGCTTTTGCGGAGTACGCGGTCGTCCCCGAACGGATGCTGGCCAGGAAGCCAGCAAACCTGACCTTCGAGCAGGCCGCCGCCATCCCGATATCGGCGACGACCGCACTGCAGGGCCTGCGCGACATCGGTCGCCTGTGGGCCGGCCAACACGTGCTGGTCAATGGCGCGACAGGTGGGGTCGGCACGTTCGCGGTACAGATCGCCAAGGCGCTGGGCGCGGAGGTCACCGCGGTCTGCGCGCCGAACGCGGCCGAGCTGGTCCGCTCCCTCGGTGCCGACCACGTCGTCGACTACACCCGAGCGGACTTCACCGCCAGCAGCCGGCGATACGACGTGGTGTTTGACCTGGTCGGCAGCCACTCGCTGGCACAATGCCGCCGGGTGCTCGCCCCGGACGGCCGACTGGTGCTCTCCGCTGGCCCGCCAGCGCCGTGGCTGCGCCGTCGGCTCGCCGCACTCGTCCTGTCACCACTCGTGAGCCACACGATGGCGGCTCTCGACGCACGACCGAACGCCACCGACCTCGACGCGCTCCGCGAACTGGTAGAGGCCGGGCAGGTCACCCCCGTGATCGACCGTGTATTCCCGTTGGAAGCCGCCGTTGACGCACTGCGTCACTACGGCTCGGGCCACGCCCGCGGCAAGACGGTGTTGTCGATCCGGTAGTTCGTCGTTCGGGGATCCTGCCGACCGCTGGCCGGACGACTCCGATCCGCCACCGGCGTCAGGCCTGTATCTGGGAGGATGACCTTCCAGGGTGAGCCTGGCCGAGGCCGCCGTTGTGCGCCCGATTCCGCAGGGCGCGCTACCCCTTGGCTGGGCTAGCGGCGCTGCGAGCTGACGGAACTCGGGGGCAACGGGTCACCGGCGATCGTGGCGGTCTGGTTCGCATGGTGGTGCCTCCGGCCCACCAGCACGAACACCGGTTGATCTCGGTCCCGAGTACAGCCAAGGCATTTCATGCCCTCCCTTTCCCGCCCAGCACGCGATCGATGGCCGAGGCAGCCTGACGAGCCCGCGCCGGCAGGACGTGTCCGTAGGCGTCGGCCGTCATCCGGATCGTGCCGGTCGGGTTGGCGGGCTGCGGCAGCTGCGGACCAGCCGGCCATCTGCCACCCTTGGCTGTGCTGATTTACAAGATCCTCCTGCCCGTCGAGTGGGCCGATTTCGATGCCGCCGGTCGCTTCGACGGCTCGCCGTTCGACCACAGCAGCGGCTTCATCCACTGCTCCTCGCGCGAGCAGGTGGGTGCGACCGCGCTGCGGTTCTTCGCGCAGGAGCCGGCGCTCGTGGTCGTCGCCCTCGACGCCGGATTACTCGGCGCGGCGGTGCGCTGGGAGGGCACCCCCGACGGCGGTTCCTTCCCACACGTCTACTCGGCGCTCCCGCGCACCGCCGTCGTCGCGGTCCACCACGTGCCGGGAGCCTCGTCGGTGGACGACACGCTGGGGCAGGGCTAGGCACCGAACCAGGCCGGGCGGCCGCAGGAGGAACCGGAACCTGCTCACGCCTGACGCAGCAGGGCCAGCAGGCCGTGGCCGTCCTCGACCCGGGCGTCCGGTACGAGGGCGGGGTGCGGTGGTTCCCGGTCGGTGCGGGGGGAACGCATCAGGATCGCCGCCCCCGCCCCGGCCCGGCGGGCGCACTCGACGTCCCGACCGAGGGTGTCCCCGACGAACCAGCAGTCACCGATCGGAACCCCGACGGCCTCCGCCGCCAGCAGCGCCAGGCGCGGGTTGGGCTTCCGGGGACCGGCTTCGTCGCTGTAGAACTGGGCGGCGAACGACCCGGCCAGCCCTTCGGCGGCCAGGAAATCCCGGTGCGCGGCGCCGCAGAGGGTGTTGCTCACCACGGCCAGCGGAAGGCCCGCTCCCGTGGCCGCCCCCAGCGCCTCGGGGATACCCGGGCGCACCGCCCAGTCCGCCCGCCAGGTCCAGGCGTACGACAGGGGGGTCGCCTCACGGTCGACGGCGTCGCGGGCCGGGCGGGGCCACGATGCCGTGACGAACTCCGCCCACACCCGGGCGTGCGGGAGCTCGACCGGGTCGGCCGTCCGGCCCGCGTCGTCGCGCCAGGCCGAGTACCGTCGCGCGCCCCCGGTCAGGTCGGCGGCGATCTGCCGTTCGGACACCGCGCCGTCGACGAGCCGGGAGAGCCGTCGGACGAGTTCCGGTGGGGCGGGCGGCTGCGGGGGCGCATCGGCCAGGACACCGCCGAAGTCCAGCAGGAGGGCGCGCGGCGAGCGGAGCATGCCGGCAATTCTCCAGTAGGTGACCGACCGCGCGGGGCGGCACGGTCGGCGGGCATCCCCTAGCCTTCACGCGATGGGAGCAGTCAGCCGTTGAGCCGCATGACGACCGATGGTGACCCGGGCAGCCGCCGTCTCCAGCTCTACTGCCGGATCGACGTCACCGTGACCGACCCGACCGCGCTGACCGACCACGCGGTCGCCGAGTTGCACGCCGCCGACGTCGACTGGGCGCAGGAGGAGAACGACCCGCCGTCCGCCAGCGCAGAGCTACGGGCTGACCTCACCCGGGCGCTCGCCTCTGTCGCGGACGTCACCCGGGTCGTCGACACCATCCCGGGCGTCGAGTTCCGGGGCGGCGTCTGCTGGGCGGAGACCGGCCCGCCACGCGCGTCGTTCGCCCCGACCGGCGGGCGGCGCGCGGCGGCACCGGACCGGGCGGAATAGCCCTGCCGGGTCACCCTCCAGCGACCCGGCGCGGCCGGCCGCCAGCGTGCCCCGACCCGGCCGGGCAACCGTCCCTGCCGGTCCGACGGGCGGAGCGAGGCGGCATCGCGACGTCGTCCCCGGCTGGCCGGCGAGCGTGACCGGGCCGGGAGCGCCGACCGTCGCCCCACCGGCCGGGTGACGGGCACCCGCACCGGTCCGGGCGCTGACGGCAGGCTAGCGTCGGGGGGTGACCACTGGCTCCCCCCGCGTCCTGCCCGCCGAACACGACGGCATCGCCGAGGCCGCCGACGTGCTGCGGGCCGGCGGGCTGGTGGCCTTCCCCACCGAGACGGTCTACGGGCTCGGCGCGAACGCGTTGGACGCCCGGGCCGCGGCGCGGATCTTCGAGGCGAAGGCACGGCCCAGCTTCGATCCGCTGATCACCCACCTGGCCGACGCCGCCGACCTGCCGGCCCTCGTCGGCGCATTGCCCCCGACCGTCGCGGCGCTGGCGGAGCGGTTCTGGCCGGGTCCGCTCACACTGATCGTGGACCGGCCGGCCGTGATCCCGCCGATCGTCACCTCCGGCCTCGACACGATGGCGGTACGGGTGCCCGACGAGGCGTCTGCCCGCGCGTTGATCCGGGCCGCCGGGGTGCCGGTGGCCGCCCCGAGCGCCAACCGGTTCGGGCAGCTCAGCCCCACCCGGGCCGAGCACGTCGTCCGAGGGCTCGGCGCGGCCGTCGACGTGGTGCTCGACGGTGGCCCGACCCGGTGCGGAATCGAGTCGACCATCGTGGACGCGCGTGGCCCGCAGCCGGTGGTGCTGCGCCTCGGGGCGCTCGCCGTGGAGGACCTCGTCGCGGCGGTCGGCCCGGTGACCGTCCGGCCGGGCAGCTCCGGGCAGCCGGTCGCCCCCGGCACGTTGGCCGCGCACTACGCGCCGCGTACCCCGTTGCGGGTGGTGCGGGGCGCGGTGCCGGCGGCGGCCGACGGGGTCCGGCGGGGCTACCTCGCCTTCCGGGCGGCCCCGGCGGCCGGCTACGCGGCGGTGGAGGTGCTGTCGCCCGCCGGTGACGTGACCGAGGCCGCAGCCCGCCTCTTCGACGCGCTGCACCGGCTGGACGCGGCCGGGGTGACCGAGATCCTCGCCGAACCGGCCCCGGACGAGGGGGTCGGACGGGCGGTCAACGACAGGTTGGGTCGCGCCGCCGCCACCTGGTCCCCGCCCCCGGCCTGACCCGCCGCAGGGCTAGCCGGCCGACGCCGGGCCGGCGGGCCGACCCCGGGCCGGCAGGTGCTCCACCAGCCGGGTCAGCGCGCCGTTGGCGAAGGTCGCGCCGAGCGCCGACCCGGCGGCGATGCTCCACCCCACCGGGCCGAGCGGGGTGCAGCCGAAGAACTGGCTCACCCCGGGGGTCTGCACCACGGCGGCGAGCACCCCGACCGATGCCGCCGTCGACGCGAGCACCGTCGGGCTGGTGCCGCCGGCCAGGACGGTCTGCCCCAGCTGGGTGCCGACCAGCGAGACCAGGGCCACGGTGCCGGCGCGCCGGTCCCGGCCGGTCCACCGGGCCACCGTCCAGCCGGCGGTCGCGCCGAGGGTGGTGGCGGCGGCGCGCAGCCCGATCTCCCGGGTCATGGTGCCGCCGAGGGACGCGTCCGGCCCCTCGCGGAGCAACCCGTCGGCGTGGTCGGCGTCGGGCGGCCGGACCGCGATGGCCAGCGCCGGTGCCAGGTCGGTGAGCAGGTTGACCAGGAGCAGTTGCCGGCCGTTGAGCGCCGACCGGCCGGTGACGGCGGCGCTGAGCACGCTGAACGCGATCTCGCCGAGGTTGCCGCCGACCAGGATGCTCAGCGCGTGGCGTACCGACGACCACATCGCCCGCCCCTCGACCAGGGTGGCGATGATGGTTTCCAGCCGGTCGTCGGTGACCACCAGGTCGGCGGCGGCGCGGGCGGCCGGGGTGCCCCGCTGGCCGAGGGCGATGCCGACGTCGGCCAGCCGGATCGCCGGGGCGTCGTTGGCGCCGTCCCCGGTCATCGCCACGGTCCGCCCGCACCTCTGCAACGCCTGGATGATCCGTACCTTGTGCGCCGGGGTGCACCGGGCCACCACGTCGGTCCGGCCCAGCCGTTCGCCGATCTCCGCGTCGTCCCACTGGTCCAGGTCGGTGGCGGTGACCACCCGTTGCCCGTCGGAATCCGGGCTGATCGCCGACGCGATCGCCTCGGCGGTGGCCGGATGGTCCCCGGTGATCATGATGGTGTGCACGCCGGCCTGCCTGATCCGGCGGACCGCCGGGGCGGCGCTGTCGCGTATCCCGTCGGCGAGGGCGAGGAAACCGACGAAGACCAGCCCGCGTACCTGGTCGTCGGTGACCGTCTCGGCACCGACCCGGCACTCCGCCACGGCGAGGATGCGGTGTCCCGCCCCGGCCCGGTCGGCGAGCACGGTGTGCAGCCGCTTCCGGCGTTCGTCGTCCAGCGGCTCGTCCCGGCCGCCCGGCCGCCGCCACGCGCCGCACCGGGGCAGCACCGTCTCCGGGGCGCCCTTCACGCTGAGCAGCATGCCGTCGGCGGCCCGCCCGACGGTCGCGTGGTAACCCCGGGACGGCTCGAACGGCAGCCCACCCACCGCCGTCCACCCGGCCGCGCCGGTCTGCTCGGTCGTCTCCGCCTGCCGTGCGCCGTACCGGACCGCCCGGTCGGTGTGCTGCGGCAGTTCCTGCGGATCGGCCGCGTCGGGGGTGGCGCGCAGCCCGGCGGCGAGGACCCGGCGCAGCTCGTCGTCGAGCCGGTCGACGGGCGCGAACCGGCCGCCGTCGCCGACCCCGGCGAGCAGCAGCCTGCCCTCGGTGAGGGTGCCCGTCTTGTCGAAGCAGAGCACGTCCACCCGGCCCAGCGCCTCGATGGTGCGCGGGTTGCGGACCAGCGCACCGTGCTCGGCCAACCGCCGGGCGGCGGCCAGTTGGGCCGCGCTGACCAGGAACGGCAACCCCTCCGGCACCGACGCCACGGCCAGGTTCGCGGCCGTCGCCGCCGTCTGCCCCAGCGGTACGCCCCGCAGCAGCCCCGCCCCCGCCACCGCGACCGCCGACGCGACGGCCAGCGGGATCGCCGAGCGGGTGAGCCGGCCGAGCCGGGCCTCCACCCCGCTCTCCGGCGGGGCCTGCCGGGCCAACGCGAGGCTCCGCCCCGACTCGGTCGCGGCACCGGTGGCGACCACCACGGCGGTGCCGCGACCGGTGGCGACGGTGGTGCCCTCGTACACCATGGAGGAACGGTCGGCCAGGGCGGCGGCGACCACCGGGTCGACCCCCTTGGTCACCGGCAGCGACTCACCGGTCAGCGACGACTCGTCGGCCTCCAGACCGTCGGCGGTGAGCACCCGGCAGTCGGCCGGCACCGCGTCCCCCGGGCCGAGGAGCACCACGTCGCCGGGGACGAGATCCTCGGCGGCGGTCACCCGTTCGACCCCGTCCCGCAGCACCGTGGCGGTGACCGCCGAGCGGGACAGCAGTTCGGCAAGCGCCCGGTCGGTGTTGCGCTGGTGCACCGCCCCGACCAGCGCCGATCCGCCGACCACGCCGCCGACCAGGGCCGCGTCGACCAGCGAGCCGAACGCCGCCGACAGGACCGCGCCGGCGGCCAGCACCGGCGTGAGCGGGTTGGCCAGCTCGTCGACGAACGCCCGGAACAGGCCGACCGGCCCGCCCGACGGGTCCGGGTCGGCGCGGTGCCGGCGCTGCGCCTCGGCGTCGGTCAGCCCGTCCGGGCCGGTGTCGAGGTGACGCAGCACGGTCGGGACCGGCATCAGGTGCCAGGCGGTGGCGGCCGGCGCCGGGGACCCGTCCGGGCCGGGCAGCCGGCGGGCCCGCCACACCCCGTTGGCGAAGGCCAGCGCCGCCGCGCCGTTGACGGCGAAGAGGCTGCGGTCGGGAAGCTGCGGCACGGCGGCGGTGAACGCGCCCAACGCGCCGAGGCCGGTGCCGGCCATGGCGAGCCGGATGTTCTGCCCGGTCATCCGCCGGGCCACCCCGGCCGCCTCGATGAGCAGCGCGGCGATCCGCAGGTCGGTGCCGACGAGCAGGTGGGCGCCCCACGGGGGCAGATCGTCGGGGCCGGCCGTGCCGAGCCCGCAGTCGGACGCCGCCAGCGCCGCCCGGTCGCCCGAGAGCAGCATCACCACCGCGCCGTCGCGTTGCAGGGCCCGGACGGAGCCGGCGAGCCGGTCCCCGCCGGGCAGCACCGCGTCGGCGAAGCCGTACCGCTGCGGGTCGGGGCCGGCGACCACCAGGCGCAGGCCGGCGTGCCGGGCGGCGGCGGGCAGCGCGTCGACGCCGGGGGCCGGCTCGGGGGCGACCCGGACGACGGCGGCGAGGGTGCCGTCGTGGACGAGGCCGAGCAGGGGGCCGTCCGTCGCGCGCAGCCGCCGGCTCTGCGGGGTGTCCCCCGGGTCGACGGCGTCGAGGCCGGCGAGCGGTCCGAGTCGCCAACCGTCGGCCTCGTGTACGTCGTCCGGCTGATCGGGGTCGAAGAGGGCGAACGCCCGGCCGGCAACCTCCCCGGTGTCCGTGCCGGCCAGCGGCGCCAGGTCGGCGAGGACACACCGGGCCGAGCCGAGCACGGCCGCGTCCAGCACCACCGTGTCGATCCGGTCGAGTTCGCGCAGCACACTGCGGTCCATGGCGATCACGCCGCGGCGGGCCAGCACCCGGCCGAGTTGGGCGGCGTACCCCTCGCGGCCACTGCCGGGGGCCTTGGGCAGCGCGGCGAGGGCGAGCGCGGCGGCCCGTTTCGGGCCGACGACCGGCCACGCGGCGGCCCCGGCGGCGGCCCCGGTGGCGAGCATCGTCGAGACGTACCGCTCGACGGGGCCGTCGGGCCGGGGGCAGGGCCGCCCGGGGCCGGGTGAGCGGGCGACGGCGCGTTCCGGGTCACCGGTCAGCCCCGGCTCGGCCCGGGTCCACGTGGTGAGCTGGGCGCGCGCCTCACCCCACTGCACGATCCGCTGCGCGCCGTCGAGGACGATGCCGGCCCAGCCGCCGGTGAGGCCCTGCACGACCGCCTCGGCGAGCGGGAACAGCACCTCGGTGCGGCGGTCGGCACGCCGGCCCCGGCCGGCGAGGTCGTGCAGCCGGGGGTGCAGGTCGACGGCGGTGAGCAGGCCGGCCACCTCACCCGGCACCGGCGTGAACGGCAGGATGCGGGTGGCGGCGGAGATGGTCAGGCCCAGCGCGTCGGAGGCGAGCGCGCCGAGGGTCCGGGGGGTACGCGGCCCGTCCTCCGGCGGGTGCGGGGGCGGGATCTCCGGGTCCGGCTCGTGCGGGCAGATCCGTTCGACCCGCGCCACCGTGTCGATCAGGTCGCGTAGCTTCGGCTTCGGGTCCTCGACGGCCACCACCACCCGGCCGGAGGGGGCGTTCACCCGGGCCCACGCCACGCCGGGCATCCGCTCCAACGCCGCCTCGACCTGACGGGCCAGCCGGTCGCCGCCGTCCTGGCAGACGCCGTGCACCTCGATGTGGTGCCGGCCGTTGCGGGACCAGACCCTACGGCGGGCCAACCCGGCGACCCGGGCCAGCCGGCCGGCGGCCGAACCGACGGTACGGGACGCCTCGTCGAGCAGCGGTGGCACCGGCACCGACGGGAGGACCCGGCCGGCCACCCGGCCCAGCGTGGTCATCGAGGGGTACGGCCGGATCGGTCCCGCCCACTGCCGCCGTACGCCATCTCGCCTCCCGCGTTCGTCAGGCGGCCTGGCTTCCCGGTCGGGCGTCCGTTATGCCCCCCGGGCGGGGGAAGTTCCCTCCGGTGGCGGGGCATGGACGGCGGTGCCGGTGGAATCCCGCTGACGACCCGACGAGCGGCAGGGAGGCCGGAATGAGCACGATCACGCGTCATCTCAGCGGCGGTCACGAGATGGTCCGGGCGTACACCCGACGGGTGGAGGTGCCGATGCTGGGCGAGGTGGCGGTGCCGCCGCCGGACAAGATCGCCTATTACGCCGGGTTGGGGGTGCTCGCCGCCCTCCAGGTCATCGAGTGGCCGCTCGCCCTGGTGATCACCGCCGGGCACCTGCTCGCCGACCAGCACCTGTCGGGGCTGGCCAAGGGGCTCGGGGAGGCGCTGGAGTCGGCCTGACGAGACCGGGCTCACCCTTGACCTGAACCTGGGTGCAGGTCGCAGGCTGGGCGCATGTCTGACGTACCGCCCGGCGTCGTCCGGTGACCGCCACCCTGACGCCGGCCACCCGCCTCTACGACCCGCGCCTGCGGGCGATGACGGTGGGCAGCGTCGCCCTGGTGTCGCTGCTCGCCTTCGAGGCGTTGGCGGTGGGCACCGCCATGCCCACGGTGGCCCGCGCGTTGGACGGGCTGGGGCTCTACGCGCTCGCCTTCGGCGGTTCGTTCGCCGCCGGTGTGCTGGCCATGGTGCTCTCCGGCATCTGGTGCGACGCCCGGGGACCCCGGGGGCCGATGTGGGCCGGGGTGGGGTTGTTCGTCGTCGGCCTGTTCGTCGCCGGGAGCGCCGACGCGATGGGCACCCTGGTGGTCGGCCGGGCGGTGCAGGGCTTCGGGTCCGGGTTGCTCTCCGTCGCGTTGTACGTGGTGGTCGGGCAGGCGTACCCGGAGGAGCTGCGGCGGCGGGTGTTCGCCGCGTTCGCGGCGGCGTGGGTCGTACCGTCGCTGGTCGGGCCGGCGCTGGCCGGGCTGATCGTGGAGTACCTGGGCTGGCGGTGGGTCTTCCTCGCCGTACCGGTGGTGGCGCTGCCGGCGGTGCTGCTGGTCGAGTCGGGCCTGCGGACGCTGCACCGCCCGCCGCCGGCCGGGCCACCGGCGGGCGCGGCGGCCAGGATCGGCTGGGCGGCCGGGGCGGGGGTGAGCGCCGCACTGCTGCACCACGGGGGGCAGCAGCGTGGGGTGCCCGCGGTGATCCTGGTGGCGGTGGCCCTGGCCGGGCTGGGGGTCTGTGCGCCCCGGCTGCTGCCGGCGGGGTTCCTGCGGGCGGCCCGGGGCCTGCCCACGGTGGTGGGGCTGCGCGGGTTGGCGGCGGCGGCGTTCGCGGGCGCGGAGGTGGTCATCCCGCTGATGCTGTCCCAGGAACGTGGCTTCTCGCCGACCGCCGCCGGCCTGGTGCTGACCGTCGGGGCGCTGTCCTGGTCGGTGGGTTCCTGGGCGCAGAGTCGGCTGTTGCCGCCGCGTTCCTCGGCGACCCTGCCCCGGCTCGGGCTGGCCTGCGTGGCGGCGGGCACGGCCACGGTCACCCTCGCCGTCTGGCCGGCGGTGCCGGTGGCGGTCGGGGTGGCCGGTTGGGCGGTGGCGGGGTTGGGGATGGGGTTGACGTTCCCGTCGCTGTCGGTGTTGACGCTGGCCCTGTCGGCCCCCGAGGAGCAGGGCCGCAACAGTTCCTCCCTGCAACTGGCCGACTCGTTGTTCACCGCCACCGTGTTGGCGTTGACCGGCACGGTGCTCGCCGCCGGTACGACGCCCGGCCCGTCCGGGTACGCGGGGACGCTCGCCGTGGCGGTGGCGTGTGCGCTGCTCGGCGCGTTGCTCGCCGGCCGGGTGGTGCCGGCCCGGGTACGCCCCGCCTGATCCGGGCGAATCCCACCGGCCGGCCCGGCCCGGCGGCGAGGATGGTGGGCGATGAACGTCCTGACGATCCTGCCGATGGCCGTGGTGATGGTGGCCGGTACGCAGCTGGTGGCGGCGGTCTTCCTCGCCTCCGGCGACCGGCCCCGCCGGGCGTCGCTGGGTTTCCTGGCCGGCGCGGCGGTCGTGGTGTCCGCCGGTACGACCCTCGCCTGGCTGATCTTCCGCCTGGTCAGGGGCGCGGCCGGTGGGGGCGGCGGGGGTGGTCGCAAGCCGGTCGAGACGGTCATCGACTGGGTGGTGCTGGTACTGCTGGTGGTGTTGGCGGTGGTGGTGTTCCTGCGGCGGCACTCGGCCGGGGAGCCGGCGTGGATGGGTCGCCTCCAGCACGCCGGCTTCGGGTACGCGTTCCGGCTGGGCCTGCTGCTGTTCGTGGTGATGCCCTCCGACGACCTGACGATGGTGACGGTCGGGGCGACCGCCGCCCGGCACGGGCTGCCGTGGTGGCACCTGGTGCCGTTCGTGCTGTTGACCCTGCTGTTGCTCGCGCTGCCGCTGCTGGCGTTGCTGCTGCTCGGTGACCGGGCGGACCGGGTGCTGCCCCGGATGCGCGACTGGGCGGACCGGCATTCGTGGATCATCAGCGAGGCGGTGGTGGCGTTCTTCCTCGTGCTGACCGTCGTCGACCTGCTCAGGTGAGGCCGTGCCGGTCCGGGTCGGTGTCACGTTCCGGGTGGCCGGCCCGTCGGTCCGTCGGGCGGGCGGTCCGTCGGGTGGAGGGAGCGGGCATGCGGGTGCTGGTGACGGGTGCCGGTGGGACGTTGGGCCGGGCGGTGCTGCCCCGGCTGCTCGGTGACGGTTGCACGGTGCGGGCGATGAGCCGGCGTCCCCGGCACGATCCGGCGGTGGAGTGGATGGTCGCCGACCTGGGCACCGGCGTCGGGGTGGCCGCGGCGGTCGCCGGGGTGGACGCGGTGCTGCACCTGGCGTCGCGGCCCGGCGGGGGTGCGCGTACGCACCGGGTGGACGTGTCGGGCACCCGCCGGCTGGCCCTGGCCGCCGCGCACGCCGGGGTGGGTCACCTGGTGTACGTCTCGATCGTCGGCGTGGACCGGGTGCCGATCCCGTACTACCGGCACAAGCTGGCGGCGGAGCAGGTGGTGGCCGCCGGGCCGGTGCCGTGGACGGTGTTGCGGGCCACCCAGTTCCCGGTCTTCCTGGACCGGCTGCTGCGGACGGTGGGTCGGCTCGGCCCGGTGCCGGGTGACCCGGCGGTGCTGGCCCAGCCGGTCGACCAGCACGAGGTGGCCGCCCGGCTCGTGGAACGGCTCGGCGTCGGCCCGCTGACCGGCGTCGAGGAGTACGGCGGCCCGCAGGTGCTCCGCTTCGACGAGGCGGTCCGCGCCTGGCGGGCGGCCCGACGTTCCCGCCGTCCCCTGCTGCCGGTACGTCTGCCGGGGCGGCTGGGTCGGGAGCTGCGGGCGGGTGCGCTGACCACGACCGCCGTCCCGACCGGTCGCCGGACCTGGGCCGATCACCTGGCCGACACGTACGGGGGAACGGGCCGAAGATGAGCCTGCTACGGGTTCCGGTCCTGCCTACCGTGACCCCATGGTGGTCTTCGTCGTCACGGTGCTGCTCTACGTCTTCGGTCTGGTCTTCCTCTACGGGGTGATCCGTCTCGCCGTGCGGCACGGCATGGAGGATCTGGAGGCCCGTCGGCCCCAGGCGCTGCGGGGTGCGCAGTCGGCGTCGGCCGACGACCGGGCGTTCCTGCGGGAGAACAGCTTCCTCGGCGGCAACTGACCTGCCGGACCCGTGGCGGCACCCCCGGTGGCCTGCGGGGTGGCCCGCCGGGCGGCCCGCCGCCGGGGGTGCGAGGATCGCTGCCGTGATGGGAACGTTGCAGACCGAACCCGCCCGGACCCGCCCCGACCTGCTGGCGGCACCGGTGGCCGCCGCGCTGACGGCGTGGCCGGCGCAGGCGCCCGTCGACGTCGACGCCGTCCTGGTCGCCCCGATCGACGCCACCCTGGCCGATACGGCCGCCTTCTGCGCGGCGTACGAGGTGGGGCTGGACGTGTCGGCGAACTGCGTGGTGATCGCCGGCAAGCGGGAGGGCGAGATCCGGTACGCCGCCTGCGTGGTGCTCGCCACCACCCGGGCCGACGTCAACGGGGTGGTCCGCCGGACGCTGGACGTGCGCAAGGCGAGCTTCGCCCCGATGGCCGAGGCGGTCGAGTCGACCGGGATGGAGTACGGCGGGATCACCCCGATCGGGCTCCCCGAGTCCTGGCCGATCCTGGTCGACGCCCGGGTGATCGCCACCCCGCACGTGATCATCGGCTCCGGCGTACGGCACAGCAAGATCGCCCTGCCGGGACCGGCGCTCGGCGCGCTGCCCGGGGCGCGGGTGGTGGAGGACCTGGCCCGGCCCGCCTAGCCATTCCCTTCAATCGATGTTGTTGCACGTGAAACATCGTGCCGGTCGATGCCGCCCCCGCCGGGATGGCGGTGCTGCCGGGGCGGCGGTGCCGTCGGGGTGGCGTCAGGCGGCCGACTCCCGTTGGGCGACCTCGGTCAGGGCGGCGAGCAGCGTCTCGGGCTCCTGCGCGCCGGTGACGCCGTACTTGCCGGCGAGGACGAACGTCGGCACGCTGGTCACCCCGAGCTGGTGGGCGGTGGTCAGGTCGGCGGCCAGTTCGCGGCGGCCCGCGTTCGAGGTCAGGTACTCGCGCGCCTCGGCCTCGTCCAGCCCGACCGAGGCGGCCAGCGCCACCAACGCCTCCGGGGAACCGACGTCGACCCCGTCGGTGAAGTGCGCCCGGTAGAGTGCCTCGACCAGCTCACCCGCCCGACCGTGCCCGTCGGCGAACCGGACCAGCCGGTGCGCGTCGAAGGTGTTGGCGCTCACCGCCCGGTCGAAGTTCAACGTCAGCCCCACCCCGGCGGCCACCTGGGTCACCTGGCCGGCCATCGACTCGGCCCGCTCCCGGCCACCGAACTTTGCGGCCAGCGCGTCGAGCAGCGGTCGGGGCGTGGTCACCGGCGACGGGTCGAGCTGGAACGGCCGGTACCGGACGGTCACCTCACCGTCGTACGACGCCAGGGCCTGTTCGAGGCGGCGCTTGCCGATGTAGCACCAGGGGCAGACCACGTCGGCGTAGATCTCGATCTCCATGACCGGAGACAACCCGCAGCTCAGCCCACTTGTTCCCGTACCTGTCGCTTGAGTCGGGCCAGGATCGCGGTGCCGCCGCGTACCCGCAGCGGGCTGATCGCCTGGGCCAGGCCCATCCGCTGGTAGAGGTCGTCCGGCACGTCCAGCACCTGCGCGGCGCTCGCCCCGGCCAGCCCCTCGGCGAGGATGCCGGCGAAGGCCCGGGTGGTGGGCGCCTCCGGTGGGCAGTCGAACACGGTGGTCACCGTGCCGTCCGGGGCGACCTCGGCGCGCAGGAAGAACGCCGTCTGGCACTCGGGGACCTGCTCCAGGTCGTCGCGGTCCACCCCGGCCGGCAGCGGCGGGACCACGTCGGCGTACTCCAGCAGCATCTCCAGCACCACGTCGCGGGGCGCGTCGGCGAACTCCTCGACGATCTCGGCCAGCTTCGTCGGCATCTCGGGCATTCCGCCAGGCTACTGCCGCCTCCGGCGCAGCCGCCCGGCACCGCCGCCATCCGGTCGGCACGCGCTCCGCCGACCCGGCCGGGGGTGCCTGGCCACCCGCCCCCGGCCGCGTCACCCGGGTGGTTCCGCTGTCACCCCGGACCGCTCAGTTGTTCGGGGCACCCTCGCTGATGTCGGCCAGCGCCGAGCTGGGGTCGAGCTGCATCGCCAGGTCGCCCAGGGAGACGATGCCGACGAGCTTGCGTTCGTTGTCGCAGACGAGGATGCGCCGGATGTTGCGCTCGCGCATCAGCGCCGCCGCCTCCCCGGCCGTGGAGTGCTGCTCGATCATCACCACCTCCCGGGTGATGATCGAGCCGATCGTGGTGCTGGTCGGGTCGCTGCACTCGGCCACCGCCCGGACCACGATGTCCCGGTCGGTCAGCAGACCCGCCAGCGTGGAGCCGTCGGTGACCACCACGTCCCCGATGTCGGCCTCCTTCATCACCCTGGCAGCTTCGTCCAGGGTGGTCTCCGCCGGCAGGTAGACCACCTGCTTCGTCATCACGTCACTGACCCGGTACATGAGAGCCTCCGTACAACACCCGTGGTCGATCCGACTTCGGTACCCCGTGGCGCGCCCGCTACACCCCGTTGCCGCGAACCCGACTCAGCAGTTGGTCGGCCAGGCCGTCCCACGGCACCTCGTCGCGCCCGCCGGTCGCCCGGTCGCGCACCTCGACGTACCCGTCGACGAGTCGGCGGCCGACCACGACGACACACGGGATGCCGATCAGCTCGGCATCGGTGAACTTCACCCCGGCCGAGACGGTGGCCCGGTCGTCGACGAGCACCCGCAGGCCGGCCGCCGACAGCCGGCCGCCGAGGTCGAGCGCCGCGTCGAGCTGCGCCCCCTTGCCGGCCACCACCAGGTGTACGTCGCACGGCGCGACCGCCGCCGGCCAGACCAGCCCCCGCTCGTCGTGGTGCTGTTCGGCGATGGCCGCGACCGCCCGGGACACCCCGATGCCGTAGCAGCCCATGGTGGGCCGGACCGGTGTGCCCGCCGCGCCCGGCACGTCGAGGGTGAACGCGTCGGTGAACCGGCGGCCGAGCTGGAAGATGTGCCCGATCTCGATGCCCCGTCGCATGGTCAGCCCGCCGCCGTTGCCGCCGTCGTCGGCTCCGGTGGTCCCGGTGGTGCCGCAGGCCGGGCAGGGGTCACCGGGGCGTACCTCGGCCGCCTCGATGGTGCCGTCGGGGACGAAGTCCCGCCCGCAGACCACGTCGGTGGCGTGCCGTCCCGGCTCGTTGGCGCCGGTCAGCCAGGCGGAGCCGGTGACCACCCGGGGGTCGACCAGGTAGCGCAGGCCGAGCCCGGCCAGCACCTGCGGCCCGAGGTAACCCCGGACCAGTTCCGGATGGGCAGCCCAGTCGTCGAAGACCGCGACGTCGGCCGGGTGCAGGGCCGCCGCGACCCGCCGGAGGTCCACCTCCCGGTCGCCGGGCAGCCCGATCACCAGCACCTCGGGGGTTTCCGCGCCGGGTCGGCGTACGGTCAGCACCACGTTCTTCAGGGTGTCGGCGGCGGTCCAGTCGTGCCGCCCGGCGAGCTTCCGCTCGTTGGCGAGGTCCACCAGCGCGGCGATGGTCGGCGTCTCCGGAGTGTCGTGCACCTCGGCGGTGCGGTGCGAGTCCGGGTCGCCGACGGCCGGGGCGGGGGTCGTCACCGCCTCGGTGTTCGCCGCGTAGTCGCAGGCCGTGCAGCCGACGTAGGTGTCCTCACCGACAGGTGTGCCGGCCAGGAACTCCTCCGAGGCCGAGCCGCCCATCGCCCCGGAGACCGCCCGCACCACCGTGTACGCCAGCCCCAACCGGTCGAAGACCCGCTGGTACGCGGCCCGGTGCCGGGCGTACGACGCGCGCAGGCCGTCGTCGTCCAGGTCGAACGAGTAGGCGTCCTTCATCAGGAACTCCCGCCCGCGCAGCAGCCCGGCGCGGGGGCGGGCCTCGTCGCGGAACTTCGTCTGGATCTGGAAGATCGTCAGCGGGAAGTCCCGGTACGACGAGACCAGGTCCTTGACCAGCAGCGTCGCCATCTCCTCGTGGGTCGGGGCGAGCAGGTGCTCGGCGCCCCGCCGGTCGGCGAGGGTGAAGATGTCGTCGCCGTACTCCGTCCACCGGCCGCTGGTCCGGTACGGCTCCGCCGGCAGCAGCGCCGGGAAGTGCACCTCCTGGTCGCCGATCGCGGCCAGTTCCGACCGGACGATCTCGGTGACCCGGTCCAGCACGAGTTTGCCCAGCGGCAGCCAGGCGTAACCGCCCGGGGCGACGCGTCGGATGTAACCGGCGCGCAGCAGGAGCCGGTGGCTCGGCACCTCCGCGTCCGCCGGGTCCTCGCGCAGGGTCCGCAGCAGGGTGGTCGACGTACGAAGCAACATCGACGCAGCGTAAGACCGCACCCCCCACCCCAGCGATCCCTTTCCGCCCTCCGCCCTCCCACCCCCTCGCCTCCTCTGGTGATCAAGAGGTTCGCGTCAGGATTCCGGGGCGGGGTGACGCAAACCTCTTGATCACCGAGGCGAGGGGCGGAGGGTCGGGCGGGACCGGGAACCGGGACGGTAATTCGATGGACATGGTTTTCCGGGGCGGGTGAGCATCGGGGGCATGCGGCAGGAGGAGATCTGGGACACCGAGGCCGCCCGGCACTACGACACGCCGGGCGAGGGGATGTTCGCACCCGACGTGCTCGGGCCGACGGTGGACCGGCTGGCCGCCCTCGCCGGTGACGGGCCGGCGCTGGAGTTCGCCGTCGGCACCGGCCGGGTCGCCGTCCCGCTGGCCGCCCGGGGGGTGCCGGTCACCGGTATCGAGCTGTCCGCCCCGATGATCGTGCAGCTCCGCACCAAGGTGGACGCGGCCACCGTCCCGGTGGTCCCCGGCGACATGGCCACCACGGTCGCCCCCGGCGAGTTCTCCCTGGTCTACCTCGTCTTCAACACGATCGCCAACCTGCTCACCCAGGCCGAACAGGTGGCCTGCTTCCGCAATGCCGCCCGCCACCTCGCCCCCGGTGGCCGGTTCGTCGTCGAACTGTGGGTGCCCGAGCTGCGCAAACTCCCACCCGGTCAGCAGGCCGTGGTGTGGCACTCCGAACCCGGCTACGTCGGCCTGGACACCTACGACGTGCTGGCGCAGCACGTGGTGTCCCACCACTTCCGGTTCGGCGACGGCCGGCAGGCGGAGCTGTTCCGTACCCCGCACCGCTACGTCTGGCCCGCCGAGCTGGACCTGATGGGGCAGCTCGCCGGGTTCACCCTGGAGAGCCGGCACGCGGACTGGACCGGCGGCGAGTTCACCGCCGAATCCCGCTCCCACGTCTCCGTCTACCGCCTGCCCTAGCCGCCGGCCCCCGGCCGTGGCCCGCCGCCCTCGGCAAGCCGGGCCGGGTCAGTGGACGCCGACGCCGTTGCCGGTGGCGGCGACGAACGACCGCCAGGCCCGCCGGTCGAAGGTGAGGACGGGACCGGTCGGGTCCTTGCTGTCGCGCACCCCGACGACGCCGGGCAGGTCGTCGGCGACCTCGACGCACTCTCCGTTGCCGCTGCGGGTGGACTTGCGCCAGGTGGCACCGGTCAGCTCCATGACGTCATCACTTCCTTCATCAGCAGTGCCGACTGGTTGTGGGGCAGGGCCTCGCTGCGGACGCTCTCCCACCGCGCGGTCAGGATAGTCAGCTCCCCGTCCTTGTCGATCGTGGTACCGCTGAGCTGGTTCTCCAGATGGCCGACCCAACCGCTGTCGTTGCCGAGCGCCAGCGTGAACGGGCCGGCGAGGCCCACGTGGGTGCTGACCTCGGCGGGTATCACATGGATGCTGACGTTCGGCTGGTCGACGCACTCCAGCAGATGGGCGATCTGCTGCACCATCAGGCCCCGGAAGCTCTCGTCCGCGCGCCGGAGCACCGCCTCCTCGACCACCGCGATCAGCTTCGGCGGCTGCGGACGGCTGAGCACGCTCTGCCGGTCCAACCGGACCGCGAGCCGCCGCTCCACCTCGTCGTCGCTGAGCATGTCGTCGGCCCGGATCACGGCACGGGCGTAGTTCTCCGTCTGCAACAGGCCCGGAACGAGCGTCGGGTGGTAACACCAGAGCTGCTGTGCCTGGCGTTCGGCCTCCAGCCAGGGCCGGAACCAGTTCGGTTGCGAGTAGCGCTCGGCCAGCCTGAGCAGTGAGGTGAGCAGCCCGCCGGTCGTCAGGACCTCGTCCGCCCGCTTGAGGAACAGCCTGTCGAACGGGCGTTGGCCCAGCTCGATGGCGGAGATCTGGGAGCCGGAGAAGTGGACCAGCCTGCCGAACTCCTCCTGGCTCAGCTCAGCGTGCAGCCGCAGTCTGCGCAGTTGTGCCCGGATCAGGTCGGCGGTCGGTTCACTTTCCACACGTCCTCCACGGTTGTCCCGGCCGCCTCCCCGGTCCGACCGGGCGGCCCTCGCCGTCGACCCGGCCTCGCCCGGGCCGGCGTCGACGCCTTCCGACAGTAGTGGTGTCATCACCAGAATGTCACCAGCGGGTCGCCTTCCGTCCGGCCCGCCGGGGGGCCGCCCGTGACCCCCCGTGCAGGGGCGGCCCCATCCCCATCACCACCAGGAGGTCGAGACCGGTGAACTTCCGTCCGTTTCCGGTGCCCCGCCTCGGCCCGTACGCCGACCGGCCCCGCTCCCACCCGCCGGGCGGCCGGCCGCACCTGCCGCTGCGACCACTGTGGGTGTGTCGGGCCTGCGGCGGCCCGTGGCCGTGCGCCGAGGCCCGGCTGCTGCTCCGCATCGAGTACGACGCACACCCCGTCGACCTGGCCGTCTACCTGTCCGGGCTCTATCACGAGGCGAGCCACGACCTGTTCCGGCTGAACCCGCAGGACGGGCCGACGCCGCGTGACCTGTTCGAGCGCTTCGTCGCCTGGGCCCCCTACCGCAGGTGACCGGACACCCCGCCCCCACCGGGCCGAGCGGGCCGGGGTAGAGCGGGCGGCGGCGTGGGGTCGACACAGCGGTGTCCGGAGGTGCGGGACACCGCTGTGTCGGCCCAAGCGAGTCGATCACCCCGACCTAAGTGCGTCGATCAACGCCGCCCCAGATGAGTCGCTCAGGGGTGCGGAGTGATGGTCGATGACCTGCGCCACGTTCGGGCGGTGGGCGGCGGCGTCCAGGAACGGGCCGGTGACACACTGGTCGCCGCAGGCAACGAGGGCATGAGGGGGCGGCGTGCGCTGGCGGAGCTTCGTGGCGGTCGGGGACAGTTTCACCGAGGGCATGGACGACGCGTACCCGGACGGCACCTACCGGGGCTGGGCGGACCTGGTGGCGACCCGGCTGGCCGCCGAGGCCGGCCCGGACTTCGGCTACGCGAACCTGGCCATCCGGGGGCGGCTCTTCCCGAGCGTCGTCGCCGAGCAGGTGCCCGCCGCGCTCGCCATGAAACCCGACCTGATCAGCTTCGCGGCCGGCGGCAACGACGTGCTGCGGCGCACCTTCGACCCGGACGCGTTGGCGACCCGGTTCGACGCCGTGGTGGCCCGGCTACGCTCCAACGGTGCCGACGTGATCCTCTTCCGGTTCGCCGACGTACTGGCCCGGCTGCCCGGCCAGCGTCTCGTCTCACCCCGGATCGAGCTGGTCAACCGGGTCGTCGGCGAGACCGCCGAGCGGCACGGCGCGATCCTGATCGACCTGTTCGCCGACGACACGTACCGGCTCAACCCGATGCTCTGGAGCCCCGACCGGCTGCACCTGTCGGCCGCCGGGCACCGGCGGGTCGCCGCCCAGGTGCTGACCGCACTCGGGGTGGGCTGCGACGAGGAGTGGCTGCTGGTGCCGGAGCACCCGGCCGCCACCCCGTGGCTCGCCGCCCGCGCCTCCGACCTGCGCTGGGTCGGCCTGCACCTGGCCCCGTGGATCACCCGCCGGCTCACCGGCCGCTCCTCCGGCGACACGGTCACCGCGAAACGCCCGATCCTCGGCCCGGTCGCCGACTGACGGAGATGCAGACGATCCACATCGCCCCGCTGCTGCGACTCACCCTCGACAACGACCCGCCGCCGGACCAGCCGGTCCTGATCGACGATCTCCCGCCGCCGGACCAGCCGGACCGGGGCGTCGGCAGGCCACTGTCGGGCCCGGCGGACCGGGGGGACGGCGGCCCACTTCCGGGCGGGCAGGCCCGGGGCGGCGGGCCGCTGTCGGGCTGGGCGGTGCTGGTCGACGGCGACCGGATCGAGGCGGTCGGTCCGGCCGACGAGCTGACCCGGGCGTACCCGGAGGTGCGGGTGCGGCGGTGGACCGGCATTCTCGGGCCGGCGCTGGTGCACGACGGGCCGCTGCCGCCGGCGGCCAGCCCGCGTGAACGGGTGCACGCCCTGCTCCGGGCCGGGGTCGGCGCGGTGCTCGCCGCGTACCTCACCGACCCGGCGCTCCGGGCGGCGGCGACCCGCAACGACGTCGCCGTCCTCGATACGGCACGGCCTCCCACGCTCACCGCCGGCAGCCGCGCCGACCTGGCCGTCTTCGCCGACGACGGCCGCTGCCTCGCCACCGTCGTCGCCGGCCGGCTGGTCCATCGCCGGGCCTGAGCGGGCCGGCCGAATGGTGCCGGTGCCGGCCGCCGTCGACAGCCTGCTCGCCCGGGCCCGCGCGTAGCGGGACCAGCGCGGCCGGTCCCATTGGCCGGCCGGTGGGGGCGATCGCGGCGTAACTTGGGGCTCATGTCTGTGCCGAGTGATCCGCATCCCCGCCTCCAGTCGTACGCCGACCCGCAGCGGCTGGTCACCACCGAATGGTTGGCCGAACACCTCGGCGACGAGGGCCTCGTCGTGGTCGAATCCGACGAGGACGTGCTCCTCTACGACACCGGTCACCTCCCGGGGGCCGTCAAGGTCGACTGGCACACCGAGCTGAACGACCAGGTGACCCGGGACTACCTGGACGCGGAGAGCTTCGCCGAACTGTGCGCGGCCAAGGGCATCGGCCGCGACGACACGGTGGTCTTCTACGGCGACAACTTCAACTGGTGGGCCGCGTACGCGCTGTGGGTGTTCACCCTGTTCGGCCACCCCGACGTGCGGCTGCTCGACGGCGGCCGGCAGAAGTGGATCGCCGAGGGACGCGAGCTGACCCGGGACAAGACGGTCCGTCCGCGCGCCGACTACCCGGTGCCGCAGCGCAACGACGCGCCGGTCCGGGCGTACCGGGAGCAGGTGATGGCGCACGTGGCGGCGGGCCGGCCGCTGGTCGACGTCCGCTCGCCGGGCGAGTACACCGGCGAGATGCTGCACATGCCCGACTACCCGCAGGAGGGCGCGCTGCGCGGCGGGCACATTCCGGGCGCGGTGAGCAAGCCGTGGAAGTCCGCCGCGAACGACGACGGCACCTTCAGGTCGGCCGACGAGCTGCGGGCGATCTACACCGACCAGCTCGGGTTGAGCCCGGCAGACGACGTGGTGGCGTACTGCCGGATCGGTGAGCGGTCCAGCCACACCTGGTTCGTGCTGCACCACCTGCTGGGCTTCCCGCAGGTACGCAACTACGACGGTTCGTGGACCGAGTGGGGCAACCTGGTCCGGGCCCCCGTGGTCCGGGGCGACCAGCCCGGCGGCCTGGCCGGCTGACCAGCCCTCCGCACGGCCGGGCAACGGCCGCACCTGGGCGGATGTCGCGGTATCCCGGATCGGGGACACCGCGACATCCGCCCTGTTGCGTCGCGCGCCCGTCCGGCGGTAAATCGGCGGTTCCCCCCGACAGGGGGCGTCGGGCAGGGGAATCTGCTGGTAGGGCCCCGGACACCCGGTGAGGAGACAGGGCGTGCGCAGACCGCGAGCCCGGCTGATGGCGCTGTGCGCCCTGGCCGCCGTGCCCCCGGCGATCGAGGCGGTGCTGCTGGTCCACCTCGGGTTCGTCGCCGCCGAAGGGCTGTCCTCCCAGGTCACCGCCGTCTGGCCGTACGACACCTATCACGACCTGCGCTGGCTGTACGTCTACCACGACTCGTGGCCCGACTTCCTGGTCGGGCTGCTGCTGGTGATCGGGTTCCGGGCGCTGCTCACCACCGGGCTGGTCGCGCTCGCCTGGCCCGCCGGGGTGGACCGGCCCGGCCTGCGCTGGCTGCTCGGCCGCAACCTCGGGTTGTCCGCCGTGGTCACCGCGCTGGTCGCCCCGTGGGCGTTGATCTCGGTGGCCGCCTCGGTGGTCGCGCTCTCCTGGGTGCTGCTCGCCTCGCTGCTGCCGATGTTCCTGCTCGCGCCGTTCCTGCAACGCGCCGCCGTGGTCGGGCCGTGGTGGCGCGGGTTGCCGTCGATCTCCCTGGTCGGCTGGTCGCTGCTGAACTTCGTGGTGATCACCGTGGCCAGCGCGCTGTGCTGGAGCGTCCCCGGCTGGTGGACGGTGCCCGTCGCGCTGCTCGCCGGGGCGGCCAACGGGCTGCTCTGGGAACGCACCGTGCACGTCGCCGTGCTGGCCCCCCGGGTGCGCTGGGCGCGGGTGCCGGTCACCCCGATCGCCGTCGCGCTGGCCCTCGCCGTGCCGCTGACGATCCCCGTGCTGGTGCAGGTCGTCCCGGCCGGGGTGACGATCGAGCAGGTGGTGCTCGGGCAGCGGCTGCCGGCCGACGTACGGCACGCGGTGATCGTCCTCGCCGGCCACGGGTCGACCTACGACGGCACCCCGCCCGTCGACGCGAACGTGGAACGGTTCTCCTACCGGGGGCTGGGCGGGGACGGTCGACCGCTGCCGTACCGGTCGTCGGACACCAACCGGTCGCTGGAGAGCGGGGCCGCCCTGCTCCGGACGCAGGTGGACCGCCTGCACGGGCGTACCGGCCGGCCGGTGGCGCTGGTCGGGGAGAGCGAGGGGGCGATGCTGGCCCGCACCTACCTCGCCCAGCGCCCGCACCCGGCGGTGGACACGCTGGTCATGTTCAGCCCGTTGATCAACGCGGGACGGGCGTACTACCCGCCGGCCGGGGCGGCCCACGGCTGGGGTGTGGCCACCGGCTGGCAGCTACGGGTCCTGCTCGGGACGATCGAACTGTTCGGGGTCACCGACGCCGGGCCGGACGAGCCGTTCATCCGCTCCCTGCTGGACAACGCGCCCTTCTACCGTAACCAGTCGATGTGCCCGGTGCCGGGCGTGCGGATGGTGGCCTTCCTGCCGACCACCACGGCCACCGAGGCGCCGCCGGGCGAGTACACCGGTATCCCGGTGTTCCAGATGCCCGGGGTGCACGGTGGGCTGCTGGGCCGGTCCCTGGTCCAGGACCGTCTGATCCACTTCCTCGCCGGGGTGCCGGAGAGCCGGATGCGGCGGGAGTATCCGCTGCTCCAGCAGCTCGGCGCGGGCTGGCAGGCGCCACCACTGGCGATCCGGGTCAACCCGGCCTGGAACGACGTCCGCCAGCCGGACCCGTCCTTCACCGGGAAGGTCTGCCAGCCTTCGTGAGCTGCGCGTCGTCCCGGCTGCCGTGCCGGTGCCGGACGACCAGCCGGACGGCGGCGAGGGTCAGTCCCACCACGATCAACGCCTCGATCGGGTGGTACGGCGCGAACAGCAGGTGTACGACGACGACCGCCGCCCCGACCACCATGGCGGCGGTCACCCAGCGGCGGCGGGCGAACGCGACGACCAGGCCGGTCGCCACCAGCAGCACCCCGCTCGCCACGTGCAGCCAGGCCCAGTTGGTGAGGTCGTAGAAGACCAGCCCGTCGGCGTGCAGCGAGACGTAGACGTCGCCGCTGTCGACGTCGCCGATCCCGGACAGCACGTCGAAGAGGCCCGCGCCGACCAGCAGGCCACCGGCGAGCAGCAGCGACCGGTCCGGCCGTCGTGCCGTCATCCCACCCTCCCTCCCCTCCCAGGCTAGGGCCGGCGGGGCACGCCGTCCGGCGATCACCGGCGGCACCCGACCCGGCGGCCACCGGCGGCACCCCGCCCGGCGGTCGCTGTCCGCCTGCTGAACCCGCGGGTAACCGAGGGGCCCCGGTGTCCGGCCCGAGGTCTACGCTTGCCAGGTGACTGTGGGGCAGCAGGCTAGGGGCAGCGCAGGCAGCGCGGGCCGGCGCCGGTCGAGGCGCGACGAGATCCTGGAGATCGCTGTCGGGCTCTTCGCCGCCCGCGGCTACCACGGGGTCTCCATGGACGACATCGGTGCGGCCGCCGGGGTGACCGGCCCCGCCCTCTACCACCACTTCGCCGGCAAGGAGGCGATGCTCGCCGCCGCGCTGATCCCGGTCAGCGAGGGGTTGCTCGACGGTGGCCGGGACCGGGCGGCCAGCCGTCCGGGTGACCCGCGTGGCGCGCTGGAGTCCCTGATCGACTTCCACGTCGACTTCGCGCTGGCGAACCCGGCCGTGATCGCCCTGCACCTGCACGAGTTGGACCGCCTCCCGGACGAGCCGCGTCGCCGCATCCGCAAACTCCAACGGCTGTACGTCGAGGAGTGGGTGACCGTGCTGACCGCGCTGCACCCGGGGCTGCCCGACGGCGAGGCGCGGGTGCTGGCGCACGCCGCGTTCGGCCTGATGAACTCGACCCCGTTCCTCGGCGGCGAGGTCGACCGGCGGCGTCGGGCGGCGCTGCTGCGGGCCGCCGCGCTGGCCGCCCTGCTCGCCGAGACCGACTCCTGACCCTCCCGCCCGACTCGTGGCCGACGGCCCGACCGTGGTTTCCTGGCATCCGTCCCCACCCTGGACGTCGAGCAACCGTCCCCACCCTGGACGCTGGAGGAAACATGATCGAGTCGCTGTTGGTCGCCAACCGGGGCGAGATCGCCCGTCGGATCATCCGTACCGCGAAGCGGCTCGGTGTGCGGGCGGTCGCGGTGCACTCGGAGGCCGACGCCGACCTGCCGTTCGTGGTCGAGGCCGACGAGGCGGTGTGCGTGGGTCCGGCGAACCCGGCCCAGAGCTACCGCAACGTGGAGGCGATCCTGGCCGCCGCCGAGTCCACCGGCGCGCAGGCGGTCCACCCCGGCTACGGCTTCCTGTCGGAGAACGCCGACTTCGCCCGTACGGTGCAGGCCCGTGGGTTGGTCTGGGTCGGGCCCGGCGCGGACGCGATCACCGCGATGGGCGACAAGATCAACGCGCGGAACCTGATGGCGGCGGCCGGGGTGCCGGTCGCGCCCGGCACCACCGAGCCGGCCACCGACCTCGACGCGGCGGTCGCCGCCGCCACGGAGATCGGCTACCCGGTGATGGTCAAGGCCGCCGCCGGTGGCGGCGGGATGGGCATGGCGGTGGCCGCCGACGAGACCGCGCTGCGCACCGAGTACGACAAGGTCCGCGCGTTCGCCGAGCGGATGTTCGGCGACGGCTCGGTGCTCATCGAGCGCTACTTTCCCCGGGTACGCCACGTCGAGGTGCAGATTCTCGGCCTGGCCGACGGCCGGGTGGTGGCGCTCGGCGAGCGGGAGTGCTCGGTGCAGCGGCGCAACCAGAAACTGGTCGAGGAGTCCCCCTCCCCGGCGGTGTCGCCGGAGCTGCGGGCGCGGCTCCTGGCCGCCGCAGTACGGGCCGGCGAGGCGGTCGGCTACCGCAACGCGGGCACCGTCGAATGCCTGCTCGACCCGGCCACGCAGGAGTTCTTCTTCCTGGAGATGAACACCCGGCTCCAGGTGGAACACCCGGTGACCGAGCTGGTCTACGGCGTCGACCTCGTCGAGGAGCAGCTGCGGGTGGCGGCCGGCCTGCCGCCGACGTTCGACCCGGACGCGCTGACCCCGCGCGGGCACGCGATCGAGCTGCGGATCAACGCGGAGGACCCGAAGCGTTTCCTGCCCGGCCCCGGCGTCATCGGCACCTGGGTGGAGCCGACCGGCGAGGGGGTACGCGTCGACTCCGGGTACGTCGCCGGCAACACGGTGACCCCGTTCTACGACAGCCTGCTGGCCAAGCTCGTCGTCACCGGGGCGGACCGGGCCGAGGCGATCGGGCGGGCCCGGCAGGCGGTGGCCGGCTTCGCGGTGGCCGGCCCGAAGAACAACCTGCCCTTCTTCGCCGAGCTGCTGACCAACGAGGAGTTCGTCTCCGGCGACTACGACACCGGCATCGTCGGCCGGATGCGCTGACCCCGGCGTGGCCGACCACGGGGTCCGTCGACCCGGACCCCGTGGTCAGGCCGGCCGGGTCCCGCCGGGCAGTTGCGGTCGCGACGTCGGGCGGTACGCCGGTGCCAACACCACGTCGAGGCGGGGGGCCACCGGGTCGATCCGGGGTGGGCGGTGCCGGCCGGCCGGGGCGTCGTTGGTCGGGGTCGGGCCGGGCGGGAAGTGCCCCGGGTTGCGGTCCTTGTGGGCCGCCCCGGCCGACGCCTGCCGTCGTGGCGTCGTCGGGCCGGCGCCGGGTGGCCCGCCCGGCGGTCGACGCCCCGGGGCGTCGAGGGTGGCCCGCAGCAGGCTGATCTCGGCCTCCCGGGCGGTCAGCGTCCGACGCAGCGAGGCGTTCTCCCGGAGCAGGTGGGCGACCAGCGTCCGGGCGTCGTCCCCGGCCGGGTCCGGTGGGAAGGCCCCGGGGTCGGTCGGGTCGGCGGTGGGCGTCCGGCGGTCCGTCGGCGGTTCACCCCGGGCCGCCTCGTAGAGCCGTTCGAACCGGCGCAGGGTGGCCTGCCGGTCGGCGGGCGCGACGGTGCACTCGACCACCAGCACCACGGTCTGCCACGGCGGCCCCTTCGTCTCGGTGGTGAAGTGCCGGGACAGTCGCTTGCGCCAGGTGTCCCGGTCCCGGCCCGGCCGGTTGCGGCAGATCCGTTCGGCCAACCTGCTCCAGGTGTCGACCGCCCCGAACTCCGGGGAGCGTTCGATGAGGTCGCGGACCGCCAGCGCGTACTCGGACACCGCCGTCGAGCCGTACCGGGCCGCGTATCCGGCGGCGAGGTGCTCGCGCGGGACGAGCCAGTGCCGCTGGTGCCGTCCCCGGGTCGGGGAGGGCGTGCTGGGGTGGGAGGGCATCGGTGAACCTTTCGTACGGAGCTGTCAGACCCGGGAAGGTATTCGTACCCTCCATCCACAAATCGTGAGCGCCCCGGCCTGTGTCCGTGGTCAGTTTCTGGCCGGGTGGTTGTCCGGGTAGGGCCGGGCGGTGTCCGGGTTGGACGGTCCCGGCCCGGGGCGGCGGTCGGTGCCTTGCGGCCGTCCTCGGACGGTCCACTTTGGCCGCCCGCCCCGGCGCTGCCCGGCCAGAACGGCGTGCGGTACGGCCCGGGTGGTCGTTGGGCCCGTCGTGCGACAGGTCTCGTCGCCGCACGTTCGTCGGCGGTCGGCCGGCACACACGCGGCGGGAGCCGGACGTGCCACACGGGCGGTGGAGAGGCCATCGCCGGTCACGCGGCCTGGGGGCGGAGAACATGGGAAGCGGAAGACTGACCAACGGCGCGTGCCCGCGCCCCGACCGTCGTCGGGTGGGCCGGCACCTGCGGTCGATGTCGCTGTTCGCGGAGGGTGCGGTGGCGATGGCGCTGGTGCTGGGCCGGGAGGACGCGGTGGCCTGGGCGGGCGCGGTCGCCGCGGTGCTGCGCACCGCCGCCGAGCTGGCGGAGGGATCACCGGGCCGGTGACCTCCCGGGGTGCCGGGCCGGCCAGTACCCGGGCCGGCCCGACACCCCGGGGTGGCGTGGCGGCGGTGGCCGGCGTGGTGGTTCCCTGGAGGGACCACCGGTCGTCCGGCGTCACCGGTCGTCGTCTCCACGAGGGGCGGCGACGCGGGACGACCCCCGGCGACCCGATGTCACAGCGAGGTGACCATGAGTCAGATGCCAGCGGCGGTGTCGATCCGCGAGGTCGGGCCGCGCGACGGGCTCCAGAACGAGGAGCCGATCCCCACCGGGGCCAAGGTGCGGCTGCTCGACGCCCTCTCCGGCACCGGCGTGCGCCGGATCGAGGCGGTGTCGTTCGTGCACCCGAAGGCGATTCCGCAGATGGCCGACGCCGACGAGGTGTGGCGGCGGGCCGGGAAGGCCGAGGGGGTCCGCTACTCGGCGCTGGTGCCCAACACCCGGGGTGCCGAGCGGGCCCTGGCCGCCGGTTTCACCGAGATCGAGGTGGTGGTCTCGGCCAGCGACACGCACAACCGGCGCAACGTCAACCGCTCGACCGACGAGTCGCTCGACGACATCGCCGAGCTGATCGACCTGCTGCACGCCTCGGGCGCACGGGCCGAGGTGATCGTGGCGACCAGCTTCGGCTGCCCGTACGAGGGGGACGTCGACCCGGGGCGGGTCGCCGGGATCGTCGAGCGGGTGGTCCGCGACGGCGCCGACCGGGTCGCGTTCGGCGACACCACCGGCATGGGTACGCCCCGACGGGTCCGGGAGCTGGTCACCGCCGTCCGCGACCGGGAGCCGGACGTGCCGGTGCTGCTGCACTTCCACAACACCCGGGGCACCGCGCTGGCGAACCTGCTGACCGCGTTGGAGCTGGGGATCACCGAGTTCGACGCCAGCGTCGGTGGCCTGGGCGGCTGCCCGTACGCGCCGGGGGCGAGCGGGAACCTGGCGACCGAGGAGGCGGTGCACATGCTGCACGACATGGGCGTCGACACCGGCATCGACCTGGACGCGCTGATCGGGGTCGCCGAGTTGGCCGAGGAACTGCTCGGCAAGCGGCTGCCGTCGGGGGTGCTGCGGGCCGGTCCGCGTACCCGGCTGACCGCCCGGCCCTGACCGGGCCCGTCGGGGGCGGATCGGCCCGATGACGCGGGGAGGGGCCGGCGTGGTGCCGGCCCCTCCGTCGGGTCGCGTCGTGGGTCAGCCCACGCTGAGCAGGCCCGGCCAGCTGTCCTTGAAGACCTGGCTGCCGGTGCTGCTGCGGCGGTCGTTGGCGCTGAGGGTGCCGGCGAACAGGCTGCTGACCCGGTTCGCCTCGGTGGTGCTCGGGTACGGGTTGGTGCAGCTCGTCCCGGCGCTGCCGCCCGACATCAGGATCGCGCAGTTGCCGTTGTAGTTGTCGGGCAGGCCGAGGATGTGCCCGATCTCGTGGGTCATGATCCGCAGCGGGCTGTACTGGGCGGCCTGCTGGGTGTCGATGTAGACCCGCCCGTTGCCGAGGCTGGTGCGCTGGGCGTACGAGCCGCCGCCGGTGATCTGGTAGATCCGCAGGTTGGTGCCGCAGTTCGCGGTGAGCGTCAGGTTGTTGGTGGCGTTGTTCCAGATCGAGGCGGCCTGGTTGGCGATGCTCGCGTAGCTGGGCGCCTGGCTGGTGTTGTAGCAGATGGTCATCGCGGCGGAGGCGGGCGCGGGGTTGGCGACCGTGATACCGAGGGTCGCGGTCGCCGTCGCCAGGGCGGCGACGGCGAGGCGCTTGATGTGTGAGTTCATGGCTCACTCCAATCCGGAGGGGGTGTCAGGAGCGTAGCCATATCGATAGTTAACTATCAATATCCGGAGTGGAAGTCGGTCGGGTGGTCGGGCGGGGCCCGGATGCGCTAGCCTAACGATCGTTCAGGCTGGTCGGCGCGTCCACCACGACGCCCACGGCGGCATGGCGGTCGGGCGCGCCCACGAGGCGCGGGGCGAGGGGGTCGGCGTGACGCTCGACGGTGAGGCACTGGAGCAGCTACGCAAGCGGGCCCGCTCCGGCGGCGCCGACAAGTACCACGCGGCCAACGCCGGCAAGGGCAAGCTCTTCGCCCGGGAACGGGTCGCGCTCCTGGTCGACGAGGGCTCCTTCGTCGAGGACGGCCTCTACGCCAACGCCCTGGCCGAGGGGTTGCCCGCCGACGGCGTGGTCACCGGCACCGCCACCATCGACGGCCGGCCGGTCTGCCTGATGGCCAACGACTCCACGGTCAAGGCCGGCAGCTGGGGTGCGCGGACCGTCGAGAAGATCATCCGGATCATCGAGCGGGCCTATTCGACCGGCGTGCCGATGGTCTACCTGGTCGACTCGGCCGGCGCCCGGATCACCGACCAGGTCGACCTCTTCCCCGGCCCCCGGGGCGCCGGCAAGATCTTCTGGAACCAGGTCCGCGCCTCCGGGGCGATCCCGCAGGTCTGCGCGCTGTTCGGGCCGAGCGCCGCCGGTGGGGCGTACATCCCGGCGTTCTGCGACGTGGTGGCCATGGTCGAGGGCAACGCCAGCATGTACCTCGGCTCCGACCGGATGGTCGAGATGGTCACCGGGGAGAAGACCACCCTGGAGGCGATGGGCGGGGCCCGGGTGCACTGCGCCGAGTCCGGCGTGGGGCACTTCCTGTGCAGGACCGAGGCCGACGCGCTCGACGTGGTGAAGACCTACCTGTCGTACCTGCCGGCGAACTGGCAGCAGCAGCCGCCGGCCGCCCCGGCCGTCGCCGCGCCGGAAAAGGCCGATCTCGCCGCGCTGGTGCCGGCCAGCGAGCGACAGGCGTTCGACATGCGCCGGTACGTCAAGGGCCTGCTCGACGAGGGGTCGTTCTTCGAGATCCAGGCGCTCTGGGCCCGGGAGGTGACCATCGGCTTCGGCCGGCTCGACGGCGAGGTCGTCGGCGTGGTCGGCAACAACTCGATGTTCAAGGGCGGCGTGCTCTTCGTCGACTCGGCCGACAAGGCGACCCGGTTCGTGCAGCTCTGCGACGCGTTCAACGTGCCGCTGCTGTTCCTGAGCGACGTGCCCGGGTTCATGGTCGGCAGCGCGGTGGAGAAGCAGGGCATCATCCGGCACGGGGCCAAGATGATCACCGCGATCTCCGAAGCGACCGTACCCAAGATCTGTGTGGTGGTCCGCAAGGCGTACGGCGCGGGCCTGTACGCGATGTCCGGCCCCGGCTTCGAGCCGGACGCGACGATCGCCCTGCCCACCGCGAAGATCGCGGTGATGGGGGCGGAGGCGGCCGTCAACGCCGTCTACGCCAACAAGATCGCGGCGATCGCCGACGAGGCCGAGCGGGCCGCGTTCGTCGCCGCCAGGCGGGCCGAGTACGAGCGGGACATCGACGTGGTGCGGCTCGCCAGCGAGCTGGTCATCGACGCGATCGTCGAACCGCACGAGCTGCGCGGCGAACTGGTCCGCCGGTTCACCGCCGCCCGCAGCAAGGACCGGCACTTCTCCCGCCGACGGCACGGGGTCACCCCGGTCTGACCGGCCGGTGATCCGCCGCCGTCCCCGGCCGGCCCGACCGGTCGGCACCGAGCCACCGACACCGCCGTCGACCGGGTCCGACCGGTCGTCCAACCGATCCGTCGTCGCCGGCGTCACGAGCGCCCGGGGCGGCACCCGTACAGGAGGAACCGATGGACTTCCGGCTCAGCGAGGAACACGAGGCGCTGCGGGAGAGCGTGCGGGACTTCGCCCGCGAGGCGGTCGCCCCGGTGATCGCCGAGCACTACGAGCGGCACACCTTCCCGTACGAGATCGTCCGGCAGATGGGCAAGATGGGGCTGTTCGGCCTGCCCTTCCCGGAGGAGCACGGCGGCATGGGCGGGGACTACTTCGCGCTCTGCCTGGCGCTGGAGGAGCTGGCCCGGGTCGACTCCAGCGTGGCGATCACCCTGGAGGCGGCGGTCTCCCTCGGCGCGATGCCGATCTACCGGTTCGGCACCGACGAGCAGCAGGCCCGGTGGCTGCCGAAGCTGCTCAGCGGCGAGGCCCTCGCGGGGTTCGGGCTGACCGAGCCGGGCACCGGGTCGGACGCGGGCGGCACCCAGACCCGGGCCGTCCTGGACGGCGACGAGTGGGTGATCAACGGATCGAAGGCGTTCATCACCAACTCGGGCACCGACATCACCGCGCTGGTCACCGTCACCGCGGTCACCGGCACCAACCCGGACGGCTCGAAGGAGCTGTCCACCATCATCGTGCCGTCGGGAACGCCCGGGTTCACCGTCGCGCCCGCGTACTCGAAGGTGGGGTGGAACGCCTCGGACACGCACGAGCTGACCTTCGACGACTGCCGGGTGCCGGCCGGGAACCTGCTCGGCGCGCGGGGCCGGGGCTTCGCCCAGTTCCTGCGCATCCTCGACGAGGGGCGGATCGCCATCGCCGCGCTGGCCGTCGGCCTCGCCCAGGGCTGCGTCGACGAGTCGCTGAAGTACGCCAAGGAGCGCCAGGCGTTCGGCCGGCCGATCGGCAACTACCAGGCGATCCAGTTCAAGATCGCCGACATGGAGCTGAAGGCGCACACCGCCCGGCTGGCCTACTACGACGCCGCCGCCCGGATGCTCGCCGGCGAGCCGTTCAAGCGGCAGGCGGCGATCGCCAAGCTGCACGCCAGCACCGTCGCCGTGGACAACGCCCGGGAGGCCACCCAGATCCACGGCGGCTACGGCTTCATGAACGAGTATCCGGTGGCCCGGTTCTGGCGGGACTCCAAGATCCTGGAGATCGGCGAGGGCACCTCCGAGGTGCAGCGCATGATCATCGCCCGCGACCTGGGCCTGTGACCGTACCCCCGCAACCGGTCCGTCGCCGGGTGGGAACGGCTCTCTGTCGGGTATCCGCAGCCCTTCGTCGGTAGGCCGACGAAGGGCTGCCCGGCGTCGTATCCCGTCCGTACCCTTCCTGCCCATGACCCCGGATCATGATCACTCGCCCGGCGCGGGTGGTCGTACCCCGATCGGGGAGCTGGTGCGGGCCCACCGCCTGGCCGCCGGTCTCACCCAGGCCGACCTGGCACAGCGGGCCGGGGTCGGCGTGCGGACGGTCCGCGACCTGGAACGCGGCCGGGCCCACCGGCCGCACCGCACCACCGCCGAGCTGATCGCCGGGGCGCTCGGCCTGACCGGCGCGGCGCGCGCCGGCTTCCTCGCCAGCGCCCGGGGCCGGGCCGCGACCGCCCCGGCCGCCCCGGGCGTCGCCGGGCTGCCGCACCGCGCGCCCGCCGCCGGCACCGTCCCCCGCGACCCCGACCTCCCGGGTACGCCGATGGCGCTGCCCCCGCCGGTCGAGCTGATCGGCCGGGAACGGGAACTCGACGAGCTGACCGGCCTACTGACCGGCGACGGCTGGCCGCCGGTGCTGAGCCTGGTCGGCCTGGCCGGGGTGGGCAAGACCGCGCTCGCCCTGGCCGTGGCGCACGCGGTGGCCGACGCCCACCCGGGCGGGGTGGCCGGGGTGCTGGTCGGCACCGGTTCCGACGCCAACGACGTGCTCGCCGCGGCCTGCGCGGTGCTCGGCGCG
>NZ_JACGMO010000056.1:0-44498 GCF_015354745.1 Micromonospora sp. S-DT3-3-22 | reverse complement strand
GACCCGGCTGGCGCACGCGGTGTGGGTGCGCGCGTCCGGCCCGGTGCAGGCGGCCGAGGCGCTGACCGCGGTGGCTGCCGGCTCGGACCACCCGGACGTGCGGATGCTCGACGCGGACGACCCGGTGCCGACGCCGAAGGGCCGGGTGGTGGCCCCGCTGCCGACCTACCCGTGGCAGCGGCGCACCCACGTGGTGGACCGCCCGGACTGAACCGCCCGGCGCCCCGGCCGCCGGATCAACCGGTCGGCTGACCGGTGGGTCAGCTACCGGCCCGGACGGCGTGCTCGGCGCGCAGGGCGGCCCGGGTGGCCCGCGACGGCAGCGCGAAGTGCAGGGTGGACGCGGCCACCAGGGTGCCCCGGCGGTCACTGGCCCGGGCGTCGACCACCGCCGACCGGCTGGCCAGTTTGATCACCTCGGCGGTGACCCGCAGCTCACCGGGCTCGGCGGGTTCGAGGAAGCTGATGCTGCTGTGCGCCAGCACCATCGCCGGTGTCGGGCCGAGCAGCACGGTGACCGCGACGAAGCCGGTCAGGTCCATCGCCCAGAACATGGCCGGCCCGGAGATCGTGCCGTCGAGGCGGAGTTCGAGGCAGTCGGGGCCGGTCACCGAGACGACCCGGTCGTCGTCGACCGACTCCAGGCGCAGGCGCTCGGCGCCGGAGATGACCTCGGCGAGCCAGGCCCGCGCCTCATCGACCGACATCACAGCTCGGCTAGGCATGGACGCCACTATAGGCGATGACCGGGTAGCGCTCCGTCCCTGAACGATCACCCCGTCCCTGCCCGCCGGGCCTGGCAGACGTCCACGTCGGACGCAGCCGCCGGGCCGCCCGGATCGGACGGCCCGGCGGGCGGCGGTCACTCCAGCACGAACGTGGCCTCGGCGTTGCCGGTGGCGTCGGTGACGGTCCGCAGGTAGAGCAGGCCGTTGCTGTGCCGCAGGTACTGGCCGGGATAGTTGACCGCCTCGTACGACACCCCGGCGGCGTTGGACAGGCCGGGCCGCTGCACGAAGCTGGCGTCGGCGCGGTACGTCGACGAGGCGTCGTCCCGCTCGACCCACACCTCCCAGTTGCGGTGCCGCAGGTGGTAGCCGGGGAAGTTGGTGGACTCCAGGGAGACCGTGTTGCCGCCGGCCAGGCCGGGCACCAGGCGGAACTGCGAGTCGGCGAGGTTGGTCACGTTCGCCTCCAGCCGGGCCCGGTACTCCCAGTGGCGGACGAACCGGTCGGGCTGGTTGTCCGACCGCAGCCGGACCGGGGTGGCCCCGTCGGGCACCGGGATGCCGAAGTTCGGGGTGCCGTCGGCGTTCCAGTAGACCTTCTGGATGCGGGTGCGCCGGTTGGGGTCGCGCAGCGGGTCACCGCTGATGTCCCGGTAGTTGCGGTCGTGGTAGACGAGGATGTCGCTCTGCCCGTCCTCGGAGACGGTGAACGAGTTGTGGCCCGGCCCCCACTGGCCGGTCGCGGCGTTGCTGGTGAAGACCGGCTGTGGCGACTTGACCCAGGACGACGGGTTGAGCAGGTCGCTGCCGGCCGAGGCGGTGAGCAGGCCGAGGCAGTAGTTGGCGTCGGTGGCGCTGGCCGAGTAGGTGAGGAAGATCCGGCCGTTGCGTTGCAGCACGGTCGGTCCCTCGTTGACCTTCACCCCGCCGCGCATCTCCCAGTCCAGGGTGGGTACGGCGATCCGGGTGGGGGAGCCGCTGAGCGTCCACGGGTTGGCCATCCGGGCGATGTAGAGGTTGGAGTTCGTGGCGATGCCCGGCTCGGCCTGGGCCCAGATCAGGTAGCGCACCCCGTTGGTGACGAACGTCGACGCGTCCAGCGCGAAGGTCTCCCAGGGGGTACGGATCTGCCCCTTCTCGGCCCAGCTCGCGGTCAGCGGGTTCGCCCCGGTGCCCTCCAGCACGTACATCCGGATCGCCCAGACGTTGTCGGTGGCCCCGGCGGCGAAGTAGACGTACCAGCGGCCGTCGATGAAGTGGATCTCCGGGGCCCAGATGTGCGCGCCCATGATGCCGCTGGTGTGCCGCCGCCAGATGACGGTCTCCGGGGCGGTGGACAGGCCCTGGAGGGTGGTGGCCCGGCGCAGCACGATCCGGTCGTACTCGGGGGCGGTGGCGGTCATGTAGTAGTAGCCGTCGGTGTGCCGGACGATGTGCGGGTCGGCCCGCTGCGCGACGAGGGGGTTGCTGGCCCGCAGGGCGGGGGCGGCTCCGGCCGGGGCGGCGGCGCTCAGCAGGCTGGTCAGCAGGGCCAGCACGAGCAGCGCCGCCGTCCGGGTGCGCCCGGGGCGGTGGCCGGACGGCGGGGCGGTGCGGGGTGCGGTGGCGGGCGGGACCGGATGCGGCGGGAGCGCCGACCGGGGGTGGGGTGAGGCGGACATGCGGTGCTCCTGTCGGGGGCGGGGATACGCCTCGCCGGCCGACCACGGGGGTGGTCGGCCGGCGAGGAGGGACGGGCCCTACGACTTGGCCAGGTCGAACTTCCGGACGGTCACCGCGCCACCGAGGGAGCTGGTGGCGTAGTTGAACATGGCGAACCGGTAGCCCATGAAGAACTGCCAGGCGTTGTTGAGGGTGAACGCGGGGCCGAGCGAGGTGAAGTTCACCCCGTCGGTGCTGTACGAGAAGCGGGCCTGCCGGCCGGAGCCGGGACTGATGTCCGCGTTGATCCGCAACCAGATCCTGCCGCCGGAGATGCCGGCCCCGGCGACCTCGGTGCCGGTGCTTGTGGTGTTCCAGTTGCTGTCCATGGTCAGGTTGTTGACCACGGCGACCCGGGTCGCGCCGTTGTCCCGGCGGACGCCGATCCAGGCCGACTGGTCGCGCAGCATCGCCAGGCCGCTGCGGTCACCGTCGCGCATGGTGGAGTAGTCGAGTTCGATGGTGGCGGTGGACCGGGGGCCCTGGATGCGGTGGGTCAGCGTGTTGCGCGCGGAGTACAGGTCGTTGGTCACGGTCGCGGTCGACAGTCGCAGCCCGTTGTTGACCGACCACTTCGAGTTGTCCGGGTTGTGGTTCCACTCGTACTGCGGGCCGAGGGTGGTGCCGGCGAAGGTGTCGGTGCCGATCATGGGTTTGACCTGGCGTGGCGGCCGGGGCACGTTCGGGTACGGGTACGAGCCGCCCCAGGTGTTGTTGACCAGTTGCAGGACGGGCCAGCCGCTGGAGTTCCAGGTGACCGGGGCGAGCACCGGCACCCGGCCGCCGGGGTAGGCGTCCTGGAAGCCCATGTAGTACCAGTCGCCGTTCTGCGTCTGCACCAGGCCACCCTGGTGCGGCACGCCGCCGCCGGAGATCGGTCCGGGCAGGTTGAGCAGCACCTGTTGCATGGTGTACGGCCCGAACGGGCTGGACGCCTTGAGGATGTACTGACCGTTGGCCGGCCGGGTGAGGAAGATGTAGTAGCTGCCGTTGCGCTTGTAGAACCGGGCCCCCTCCAGGGTGCCCACGCTCGACGGGGTGGTGAACACCTGCTGCGAGCGGACCTGGGTCTTCCCGTCGGCGGAGAGCTGGGCGACGCTGATGTTCGTGTTGCCGTACGCGACGTACATCGTGTCGTCGTCGTCGACCAGCAGGCCGGCGTCGTAGTAGCAGCCGTTGATGGTGGTGTGCCGGCTCCAGGGGCCCTCGGCCGACGACGCGGTGTAGATGTAGGTCTTGTCGAAGTCGATGCAGCCGCCCCAGTAGAACGTCTTGTTGCTCTTGCGGTAGCCCAGGAACGACGCCCAGATGCCCCGGACGTAGCCGCGCCCGCCGGTCATGTCGTACTTCTGGCCGAAGTCCAGTCGGGGCACCGAGTGGCCGGCGAACTCCCAGTTGACCAGGTCGTAGGAGCGCAGCACGGGGGCGCCGGGGGAGTAGTGCATGGTCGACGCCGAGTAGTAGTAGGTGTCGTCGACCCGCAGGATGTCGATGTCGGCGAAGTCCTGCCAGATCACCGGGTTGCTGAAGGTGGACGACGGCGGCCACGGGCCCGTCGTGGGTGGCGGGGTGGTCGGCGGCGGCGTTGTGGGCGGTGGGGTGGTCGGCGGGGGTGTGGTGGGCGGTGGGGTGGTCGGTGGCGGGGTGGTCGGTGGTGGCGTGGTGGGCGGCGGGGTGGTGGTGCCGCCGGTGCAGGCGGTGCCGTTGAGGCTGAAGCTCGTCGGCTTCGGGTTGCTGCCGTTCCACGAGCCGTTGAAGCCGAACGACACGGTGGCGCCGGTGCCGATCGTGGCGTTGTAGCTGACGTTGCGGGCGGTGACCTGGGCGCCGGACTGGGTGACGGTGGCGTTCCACGCCTGGGTGACCTGCTGCCCGGCCCCGTACGACCAGGTCAGGGTCCAGCCGTCGACCGGGTCGCCCAGGTTGGTGACGGCGACGTTCGCGCCGAAGCCGCCGCCCCACTCGGACGAGACGGTGTAGTCGACCGCGCAGCCGGCCGCCGCGGCCTGGGCCGGTAGGGCGACCGCCGTTCCGGCGGCGATCAGGCCGGCGGCCAGGAACACCCGGCCCGGCAACGTTCTGGTGAGTCGCATTCGGTACTCCTACTGGGGGTGGCGGGAGTCGGTGGTGGGAAGACGTCCGGCACCGGTGCGCACGCACACCGGTGCCGGACGGGTGGGTCAGGCGACCGTGCAGGCGGTGCCGTTGAGCGCGAACCCGGCCGGTCGGGCCGTGTTGCCGGTGTGTTCGGCCTGGAAGCCGACGTCGACCGAGGTGTTCGGCGCGATCGTGCCGTTGTAGGAGACGTTGCGGGCGGTGACCGCCCCGCTGGTCGGCGTGTAGGTGGCGTTCCAGCCGCTGGTGATGGTCTGCCCGCCGGGCAGGGTGAACGCCAGCGACCAGCCGTTGACCGCCGTGCTGCTGGTGTTGGTGATGCTGATCGAGGCGGTCAGGCCGGAGTTCCAGGCGTTGACCGTGTACGCGACCCGGCAGCCCGCCGACGGCGGCGGCGTGGTGGGCGGGGGCGTGGTGGGTGGCGGCGTGGTCGGCGGTGGGGTGGTCGGCGGCGGCGTGGTGGGCGGGGCGGTGGTCGGCGGGGTGGTCGGCGTGTTGCCGCCGAGGCTGCCGGGCACCGCCCGCAGGGCGTTGTACCAGGTGGTGGCCATCTTGCGGTAGCCGGTGGCGTTGGGGTGGATGCCGTCGGCCAGGTCGGCCGTGCCCACCGCGCTGAACATGTCCACCAGGTGCACCCGCTTGCCGGCGTTGACCTTGCTCTGCACGATTCCGGGGATCGCCGCGTTGAACGTGCGGACCGCCGACTCGGTGCCGTTGCGCGGGATGATCGTGGCGACGAAGACGTCCGCGTTCGGCGCGGTGCTGGTGATCTTGTCGATCAGGGTGGAGAGCCGGGTCGGCGCGCCGGAGGCGTTGTACATGTCGTTGGTGCCGATGTGCAGCAGCACCGTGCGCGGGGTGGTGTTGCGCAGCCAGTTCACCACGTTGGCGTCGATCTGGGCGATGGTCCAGCCGGAGTGGCCCTCGTGGTCGTGGTCGCCCAGGTTGGACGGCCCGTTGAACATCGAACCGACGAAGTCGACCCGGTAGCCGTCGGCGACCATCCGCTGCCACAGCTCGATGCGGTAGCCGCCGGGGACGTTGAAGCCGTCGGTGATCGAGTCGCCGAGGGGCATCACCCGTACCCCGCCGTTGGACTCGGCGCTGGCGGGTGCGGTCACCACCGACCCGGTGGCGACCGCGGCCACCAGGGCGGCGGTGGCCAGGCCCAGCAGGCGCAGGCCGCGCCGCATGGTGGGCCGGCGGCGGCCGGCGGGTGCGGGGCGGGCGGGGTGGGGGCGGTCGGACGGGGGTGGCCCGGCGTTCGGGCAGCTCGTGCCGCTCATGGAAACTCCCTGGGGTGGCGCGCGGAGCGCGGTGCGGACGTGCAGCACGGCGACCGTCCCGGGATGTCGCCGTCTCGTCCGGCTCGTGGACAAGGGGGTGTGCCGGCACGGGCCCGGACGTCGCCGCGCGCACGGACCGACCGCCGTGTCCCCGGCGGGTTCCCCTGGAGCTGACGGGCGGAGGTGCGCCACGCGCGTCGACCGGGAACCCGGACCGCGTCACCGGCGGTGGACGCCGTGTGTGCCGGTGGCCACCGACCCCCGCAGGGGGACGAACTCCCGCAGGTGGACGAACCGGTGACCACGGCCGGAGCGTGCCCTGCGCTCCTGCCGCGATGCACCATATCGTGTTATCGCTAACATCGGCAACAGATCGGTGCGCGACGATGCCCGGGTGACCTACCGGCCGGCTCCCCGACGACGCCGGGTGGCGTGGACCGCCCTTCCGCCGGGCGGCGTCGCGTCCGCCGGCCGCGTCGGCGGCCCCGTCCCCGGCACGTCGGTCACCGCCCGCCGGTCACCGGGTCCCGTGGTCGGTGGCCGGGCGCAGCACCGGGTCGAGCCAGCGCAGTTGCCGCTCGACCTGCCACGCCTCGCCGCCCTCGTGACCGTTGAACGGGTAGGTGTGCAGCGTGCGCGGGGGAGTTCCGGGCCGGCCGTTGGCCGCGCCGTACTGGTTGTAGGCGGCGAAGCCGGTGCTCGGCGGGCAGACGTCGTCGCGCAGGCCGATGCCGAAGTGCGCGGGTGCGGTGGCCCGCCGGGCGAAGGTCACCCCGTCGACATAGGACAGCGTGTGCCGGACGGCCTCCTCGACCTGCCGGTGCACCGCCAGGTACCGGGCGATCTCGCCGTACGGGGCGGCGTCGGTCAGCTCGATCCCGCGCTGGACGTCACAGAGGAACGGCGCGGTGCTCAGCAGCGCCGCGAGGTCGTCGCACAGGCCGGCGACGGCCAGGGCGAGCCCGCCGCCCTGGCTGTTGCCGACGGCGGCCACCCGGGCCGGGTCCACCCCGGGCAGCGCGCGGACGGCGTCGACCGCGCGGACCGCGTCGGTGATCAGCCGGCGGTAGTGGTAGTCGTGCGGGGCGAGGATGCCCCAGGTGGCGGGCCACGGGCCGCCGGCCGCGCCGTGCGGGTCGGGGGTGTCGCCCGCGCCGTGCAGCCCGGACTGGCCCCGGTTGTCCATCAGCAGGTGCGCGTACCCGGCCGCCGGCCAGGTGAGCCGCTCGTGCGGCAGGCCCCGGCCACGCCCGTAGCCGGCGTACTCGACCACGGCGGGCAGCGCGGTGTCGACCCCGGCCGGGCGGGTGTACCAGGCCCGCACCGGGTCACCGGCGAAACCGGCGAAGGTGACGTCCCAGGTGTCGACCAGTCGCAGGTCGGTGCGGTGCGGGCGGACGTCGACCAGCACCGGCCGGTCCCGCGCCGCGCCGAGTGTGTCCCGCCAGAACCGGTCGAAGTCGGCCGGTTCGACGACGGTCGGCGTGTACCGCCGCAGGTCCTCGTTGGATGTCATGGGTTCCTCGGCTGCTCAGGGACGGGTGGTGGCGGGCGGGGCGGTGCTCTCCCGGACGACCAGCTCGGTCACCAGGTCGATCCGGCTGGTCGCCACCGTCGCGCCCCGGGCCAGCTCCAGCAGCATCTGGGTGGCGGTGCCGGCCATGTCCCGCAGGGGCTGGTGCACGGTGGTCAGCGGCGGGTCGGTCCAGCCGGCGACCGGCAGGTCGTCGTACCCGATCACCGAGAGGTCGTCGGGGACCCGCAGGCCGAGCCGCCGGGCGGCCCGGAGCACGCCGATGGCCTGCAGGTCGGAGCCGGCGAAGATCGCGGTCGGCCGGTCGGGCCCGGCGAGCAGTTCCAGGCCGTGGGTGTGCCCGCCGTCGACGTAGAAGCTGCCGTAGCGCACCAGGTCGGCGTCCACGGGCAGGCCGATCTCGTCGTGCGCGGAGCGGAAGCCGGCGGCGCGGGCCTGGCTGCACAGCACGTCGCGGGGCCCGGAGATGACGGCGATCCGGCGGTGCCCCAGCTCCAGCAGGTGCCGGGTGGCCAGCAGGCCGCCGTTCCAGTTGTTGGAGCCGACCGTCGGCACCGACGCCGAGGTGGCGCTGTCGGTGTCGACGACCACGAACGGGATGCGGTGTTCGGCCAGCATGAGCTGCTGCGGCGGGGTCGGGTGGCAGAGCACGAAGAGCAGGCCCAGCGGACGCCGGGCGACCAGGGCGTCCAGCCGGCGGGGCGCGGGCCGGTGTGCCCCGTCGAGCTGGGAGATGGCGATGCCCAGCCCGGCGGCGGAGGCCACCGCCTCGACCCCGCTCATGATCTCCATCGCCCAGCCGGAGTTGAACTCGTGGAAGACCAGGTCGATCTGGTCGATCCCGGGCGACTGCCGGCGGATGCGGCGGCGGTACCGGTGGCGTTCCAGGCTCTCCTCGACCCGCGCCCGGGTCTCGGCGGCGACGTCCGCCCGCCCGTTGAGCACCTTCGAGACGGTCGCCACGGAGACGCCGACCTCCTCGGCGATGGTGGCGATCGTGGCCGAGGCCTGTGGGGTGAGCGGGCGGGACGCGGTCATCGAAGCCTCACCAGGCACGTCCGAAAGTTTCGGAGAACTCTAGCACGTTCGGTTCGAAACCGGGATTCGACAGTGCCCGAGGATTTTGACGGGGGTGAATGTCCTTTCCGGGAGTAGTGCGGTCACATATCCCAATTGAGGCCCTTGACATGCGCCGGCAATGCCTCCTAAGTTGCCCGAAAAAGGTAACGCGCTGTTTACGAAATTTTCGATCCCCCCGCCGTCGCGTGCTGCCTGTCCCGGCGGGCGCGGGAGGGGGAGTGTCGAAGGTGAGGGGTGTGGCATGAGAAGTCAGGTGCCCGTCGACGACGGCCCGGCACCCCGCGGAACCCAACCGTGGCGGGACCCCCGACGCTCACCCGCGCAACGGGCCGACGCACTGGTCCCGCTCATGTCGCTGGAGGAGAAGATCGCCCAGCTCGTCGGCGTCTGGGTCGGCGCGGAAGCCTCCGGCGAGGGGGTCGCCCCGCACCAGGCCGACATGATCGACGGCGCGCCACCGTGGAGCACGATCATCCGGCACGGGCTCGGCCAGCTGACCCGCCCGTTCGGCACCGCACCCGTCGACCCCGTGGTCGGGGCCCGCTCGCTGGCCGCCTCCCAGGCGCAGATCGCCGCCGCGAGCCGGTTCGGCATCCCCGCCCAGGTGCACGAGGAGTGCCTCACCGGCTTCGCCGCCTGGCGGGCCACGGTCTACCCCACCCCGCTGGGCTGGGGCGCCTCATTCGACCCGGAACTGGTCGAGGAGATGGCCGGCCGGATCGGACGCTCGATGCGGGCCGCCGGGGTCCACCAGGGACTCGCCCCGGTGCTCGACGTCACCCGCGACTACCGCTGGGGGCGCACCGAGGAGACCATCGGCGAGGACCCGTACCTGGTCGGGACCACCGGGGCGGCGTACGTGCGGGGCCTGGAACGCGCCGGCATCGTCGCCACCCTCAAACACTTCGCCGGTTACTCCGTCTCCCGGGGCGGCCGCAACCTCGCCCCGGTGTCGATGGGCCCCCGGGAACTGGCCGACGTCATCCTGCCGCCGTTCGAGATGGCCCTGCGCCTCGGCGGGGCCCGCTCGGTGATGAACTCGTACGCCGAGATCGACGGCCTGCCCGCCGCGGCCGACGAGGGGCTGCTGACCGGGCTGCTGCGCGACGAGTGGGGCTTCACCGGCACCGTCGTCGCCGACTACTTCGCGGTGCGCTTCCTGGAGACCCTGCACGGGGTGGCCGCCGACGCCGCCGACGCCGCCCGGCTCGCCCTGCACGCCGGCATCGACGTGGAACTGCCCACCGTGGACGCGTTCGGCGAACCGCTGGTCGCCGCCGTGCGGGCCGGCGAGATCGACGAGGCGCTGATCGACCGGGCGCTGCGCCGGGTGCTGATCCAGAAGATCGAACTCGGGCTGCTCGACGAGGACTGGCAGGAACTGCCCGAGGACGCGGCGGACCTGCGGCTCGACGACGAGACCAGCCGCGACGTCGCCCTGCGGCTGGCCCGCGAGTCGGTGGTGCTGCTGCGCAACGACGGCGTGCTGCCACTGGCCCCCGGCCGGCGGGTCGCCCTGGTCGGTCCGGTCGCCGACGACCCGATGGCCCTGCTCGGCTGCTACTCCTTCCCCAACCACGTCGGGGTCCGCCACCCCGAGCACGGGCTGGGTCTGGAGATCCCCTCGCTGCGCGACGAACTCACCCGGCTGGTTCCCGGCCTCGTGCACGAGCCGGGCTGCGCGATCACCGGCGACGACACCTCGGGCATCGCGGCGGCGGTCACCGCCGCCACGCAGGCCGACGTCTGCGTGCTCGCCGTCGGCGACCGCGCCGGCATGTTCGGCCGGGGCACCTCCGGCGAGGGCTGCGACGCGCCCGACCTGCGGCTGCCCGGCGTCCAGGCCGACCTGGTCCGGGCCGTGCTCGACACCGGCACCCCGGTGGTGCTGGTGCTGATGACCGGCCGGCCCTACGCGCTCGGCCCCGACCACGAGCGTGCCGCGGCCGTCGTCCAGGCGTTCTTCCTCGGCCAGCGCGGCGGGCAGGCGCTCGCCGAGGTGCTCACCGGCGCGGTGAACCCGTCCGGCCGGCTGCCGGTCAGCGTCCCGCGTGACGCCGGTGGCCTGCCCGGCACCTACCTGACCCCGCCGCTGGGCCGTCGCTCCGAGGTGTCCTCGATCGACCCCACCCCGGCGTACCCGTTCGGCCACGGGCTGGGCTACACCACCTTCACCTGGTCCGACCCGGTGGCCTCGGGCGCGGGGGAGACCGGCGGACCGCCGGCCTGGCCGGTCGACGGCGAGACGACGGTACGGATCACCGTGCGCAACACCGGCGACCGGCCCGGCACCGAGGTGGTGCAGCTCTACCTGCACGACCCGGTGGCGCAGACCACCCGACCCGTGGTCCGGCTGGTCGGCTACGCCCGGGTGCCGCTGGACCCCGGCACGGCGGCGCGGGTCAGCTTCACCGTGCCCGCCGACGTCGCCTCGTTCACCGGGCGCGACGGCCGGCGCATCGTCGAACCCGGCGACGTCGAGCTGCGCTTCGGTCGCTCCAGCGGCGACACCGCGGCGACCCTGCCGCTGCGCCTGACCGGCGGGCAACGGCAGGTCGGCGCACGACGACACCTGCTCACGGCGGTACGGGTCGAGTCCGCCGGCACCGACCCGCAGGCCGGATAGGAGGCCGAGGATGACATCCCCGACGCTACGGCCGCCACCGGCCCCGGCGACGCCCGCCCCGGTCCGGCGTCGCCGGCACCCCTGGCGACGGGCCCTGCGCCGGGACTGGCAGCTCTACTCGCTGGCCGTCCTGCCGCTGCTGTTCTTCCTGGTCTTCCGCTACCTGCCGATGATCGGCAACGTGATCGCGTTCCGCCGGTTCAGCCCCGGCGGCAGCATCCTCGGCGAGTACTGGGTGGGCCTGCGGTATTTCCGGCTGTTCCTGGCCGACCCCACCTTCTGGCAGGTGTTCACCAACACCCTGGTGCTGGGCACGCTGACCCTGCTGTTCTGCTTCCCGCTGCCGATCGTGCTGGCGCTGCTGCTCAACGAGGTCCGGGCCCGCCGGCTCAAGCGGTTCGTCCAGTCGGTGTCCTACCTGCCGCACTTCCTGTCCATCGTGATCGTGGCGGCGATGGTGATGCAGCTGCTGTCGATGGACGGCTCGGTCAACCAGGTGATCCGGGGGGTGGGCGGGGAGGCCGTGCCGTTCCTGCAACAGCCCGGCTGGTTCCGCGCCGTCTACGTCTCCTCGGAGGTCTGGCAGACCGTCGGCTGGGGGACGATCCTCTACCTGGCGGCGCTCACCACCATCGACGAGAACCTCTACGAGGCGGCCCGGATCGACGGGGCCAACCGGTGGCGGCAGACCTGGCATGTCACGCTGCCCGGGATCAGGCCGACGATGGTGACCCTGCTGATCCTCAACATCGGCACCTTCATGGCGGTCGGGTTCGAGAAGATCCTGCTGCTGTACAACCCGCTGACCTACCCGACCGCCGACGTGATCTCCACGTACCTGTTCCGGATGGGCTTCGAGTCCAGCAACTTCAGCTATGCCGCCGCGATCGGCCTGTTCGAGGCGGTGATCGGGTTGGTCCTGGTGCTGGGCGCCAACACCATCTCCCGCCGTACGGTGGGGACGAGCCTGTGGTGACCGTGGCCCCCGGCACGGCCGGCCCGAAGACCCCGGCGCCCCGCCCCGCGTCCCGCCGCCGCCGGGGCATCCGCCCGACCCGGGGCTACCGGATCTTCCAGGCGGTCAACGCGGTGGTGCTGACCCTCGTGGTGGTCGTGACGCTCTACCCGTTCGTCAACATCGTGGCCCGGTCGCTCAGCGACGAGGCGCCGATCATCGCCGGGAAGGTCAACCTCGTCCCGCAGGGCTTCAACCTCACCGCCTACCGGCTGGTGATGTCCGACCCGATGTTCTGGACGAACTACCGCAACACCGTGGTCTACACCGTCGTCGCCACCGCGATCTCGATCGTGCTGACCACCTGCTACGCGTACGTGTTGTCCAAGCACCAGCTCAAGGGGCGGGGGGTGCTCGTCGGGATCGCCGTGTTCACCATGTTCTTCTCCGGCGGGCTGATCCCCAACTACGTGCTGGTCACCAGCCTGGGCATGAAGAACAGCATCTGGGCGGTGGTCCTGCCCAACGCGATCAACGTGTTCAACCTGCTGGTGATGAAGGCGTTCTTCGAGAGCCTGCCGGTGGAGTTGGAGGAGGCCGCCGCCGTCGACGGGCTCAGCACGTACGGCACCCTGCTGCGGATCGTGCTGCCGCTGTCCAAGGCGATCATCGCCACGATGGTGCTGTTCTACGCGGTGTCCTTCTGGAACTCCTGGTTCACCGCGTTCCTCTACCTCGACCAGCAGGAGTTGTTCCCGGTCACGGTCTACCTGCGCAACCTCATCGCCGGGGCGACCGGGGCGCAGTCCGCCGGCGGGGTCGCCGAGTCCGACGCGGTGCAGGCGGCGGCCACCATCCAGTCCGTGACCATCGTGCTCACCACCCTGCCGATCCTCGCGGTCTACCCCTTCATCCAGCGGTTCTTCGTGTCCGGCGTGATGCTCGGCGCGGTCAAGGGGTAGCCCGGCCGACCGCTCCACCCACTGCACCCCACACCCCACCTGACCGAAAGGACGAGCCATGTTCCACAGGACGTGGCGCCGCGTGGCGATAGCCGCTGCCGGGCTGCTCACCCTCACCCTCGTCGGGGCCTGCTCCGACGACGCCCCGGACGCCAAGAACCTCGACGGCAACCGGGCCGGCGCGATGGCCGACTACGCTCTCGGGACGCAGTTCAAGGCCACCGAGCCGCTCTCCTTCTCCATCCTCTACAACAACCACCCGAACTACCCGCTCAAGGACGACTGGCTGTTCTGGTCGGAGCTGACCAAGCGGACCAACGTCAAGCTCGAACCGGTGGCCGTGCCGCTGAGCGACTACGAGCAGAAGCGCAGCCTGCTGATCGGTGCCGGCGACGCCCCGCTGATCATCCCGAAGACGTACCACCCGGCGGAGAACGCCTTCGTCTCCTCCGGCGCGATCCTCCCGGTGAGCGACTACCTGGACCTGATGCCCAACCTCAAGGACAAGATCGCCAAGTGGAACCTCCAACCGGAGTTCGACACGCTGCGGCAGTCCGACGGCAAGTTCTACCTGCTCCCGGGCCTGCACGAGAAGCCGTGGGCGGAGTACTCGATCGCGGTGCGCACCGACATCCTCCAGCAGCTCAACCTCCAGATCCCCAAGACCTGGGACGAGCTGTACACCGTGCTCAAGGCGATGAAGGCGCGTTACCCCGACTCGTACCCGTACTCGGACCGGTGGAGCAAGCCGAACCCGGGCGGTGAGCTGCTGAGCATCGTCGGCGCCGCGCACGGCATCCGGACCGGCTGGAGCTGGAACCCCGCCACCTGGGACCCGGCGGCGAAGAAGTTCGTCTACACCGGCGCCACCGAGCAGTACAAGCAGGTGATCGTGTACCTCAACAAGCTGGTGGCCGAGAAGCTGCTCGACCCGGAGAGTTTCACCCAGACCGACGAGCAGGCCCGGCAGAAGCTCGCCAACGGCAAGTCCTTCGTCATCGGCAGCAACGCCCAGAGCCTGGTCAACGACTACCGCCCCGACCTGGCCAAGACCCTGCCGAACGCCAAGCTGACCAAGATCCCGCTGCTGGTCGGCCCGGCCGGCGAGATCAACCCGGCCAGCCGGCTGGAGAACGGCATCATGATCTCCAAGAAGGCCCGGGACAGCAAGAACTTCGTGGCGATGATGCAGTTCATCGACTGGCTGTACTACTCCGAGGCCGGCGAGGAATTCGCCAAGTGGGGCGTCGAGGGCACCACCTACACCAAGGACGCCGCCGGCAAGTACACCCTCAACCCCGACGTCGACATGATCGGGCTCAACCCCAAGGGCAGCAAGCACCTGCAGAAGGACTTCGGCTTCGGCAACGGGGTGTTCTCCTACGGCGGCAAGCTCGACCTGGTGCAGTCGTTCTTCTCCCCGGAGGAGATGGAGTTCCAGAAGGTGATGAACGCCCGGACGCCGTTGCCGGTCGACCCGCCGGCCCCGCTCACCGACTCCGAGCGGGAGCAGGCGTCGCTCTGGGAGACCCCGCTGAAGGACCACGTCGTCCAGAACACGCTGAAGTTCATCCTCGGCCAGCGGCCCCTCACCGAGTGGGACGCCTACGTCGGTGAGCTGAAGGCCAAGAACGCCGACCAGTACATCGGCCTGGTCAACAAGGCACACGAGCGGTTCGAGAAGGACAACGGCTGACCGACCCGGCCCGGCGAGCACCGGAGGACACCACGATGCGGATCACCGTTCCCGCCCGACCCGTGGGGCGGCTCACCGACGCCTGGCGGCAGTGCGTCGGCACCGGACGGTTCGAGTTGGCCCTGCGCCGCGACTACCAGGACTCGCTGGCCCTGATCCAGCAGGACATCGGGTTCCGGCACATCCGGGGGCACGGCCTGCTCAGCGACGGCGTCGGCGTGCACCGCCCCTACCGGCACGGCGACGAACGCCGGGTGCACCACTCCTTCACGTACGTCGACCAGGTCGTCGACGCCTACCTCGGGCTGGGCATCCGACCCTTCGTGGAGCTGGGCTTCATGCCCGAGGGGCTGGCCTCCGGCGAGCAGACGGTGTTCTGGTGGCAGGGCAACGTCACCCCGCCCCGCTGCTGGTCGGAGTGGGCCGACCTGGTCCGCGCCACGGTGGCCCACCTGGTCGACCGGTACGGCCTCGACGAGGTGCGCGGCTGGCCGATCGAGGTGTGGAACGAGCCGAACCTGCCGGACTTCTGGCAGGGCGCCGACCGCGACGCCTACCACCGCCTCTACGAGGTGACCGCGCACGCGGTCAAGGAGGTCGACGCCGGGTTGCAGGTCGGCGGCCCGGCCATCTCGCCCGGCGCGGACGACTGGTGGGAGCCCTTCGCCGACTTCGTCACCACGCACGACGTGCCTGTCGACTTCGTCAGCCGGCACGCCTACACCTCCGGCCCCGCCCAGCACGTGCCGTTCGGCACCCACCAGACGCTGTCCCCGGCGTCGTCTCTGCTGGAACAGTTCGCCGCCCCGCGCCGGCACCTGTACGGCACCGCGCTGGCCGACCTGCCGGTGCACATCACCGAGTTCAACTCCTCCTACCGGCCGGACAACCCGATCCACGACACGGCCTTCCACGCGGCCTACCTCGCGCCGGTGCTGGCGGCCGGCGGCGACCTGGTCGACTCCTTCTCGTACTGGACGTTCAGCGACGTGTTCGAGGAGGTGGGGGTGCCGACCGCGCTGTTCCACGGCGGGTTCGGCCTGCTCACCCACCGCCAGATCAAGAAGCCCACCTACCACCTGTACGCGTTCCTGGCCCGGCTCGGTGGCGACGTGCTCGCCCGGGGCGCGGACCACCTGGTCACCCGGCACCCCGACGGCCGCGTCGCCATCCTGGCCTGGGCCCCGGTGGACGTGACCGGCCTGCACCCGGTGCCCGACCGGCACCCGCTGGCCCTGTCGGTGCCGGTGGCGTCCGCCACGACGACGGGCGGGGAGGTCACCTCGGCCTTCCTGCTGCGCTCCTCGGTCAGCGAGGACGCCGGCAACGCCTGGACGGCCTGGAGCGAGATGGGGCGCCCCCGGTCCCCCCGCCCCGGGCAGCTCGACAGCCTGCGGGAGGCCGCCGAGCCGGCCCGCTCCCACCGCGCCCTGCCGATCACCGCCGGCCGGGTCGACCTCGACCTCGACCTGGCCCGGCACGAGGTCACCCTCGTCGAACTGGCGGCGGTACGCGACGAGACCCCGCCGTGGTGGGACGGCACCCGGCTGCTCGGCGGCCCTCCGTCGGCCGACCGGGACGAGCGGTCGTGAGCGCGCAGACCTGGCGGGAGGTCGGCGACGGCCCGTTGTCGCGGGCCGCCGCCACGGTGTACACCGTGCTCGTCGTCGGTTTCCTGCTGGTCCTCACCACCCTTCCCGGCCTGGTCCCGGTGCTCCTGCTCGGCCGCGACGCCAGCAACCTGCCGCTGGTGGCGCTCTGCCTGCTCCCGGTCGGTCCCGCCGTCTCCGCCGCCCTGTACGCCCTGCACCACCAGCGCCCCGACCTGACCGACCTGCGGCCCGCCGCCCGGTTCCGGCAGGGCTACCGGGCCAACCTCGCGCAGGTGCTCCGGATCTGGGTGCCGCTGCTGCTCTGGCTGACCGTCATCGCGGTCAACCTCACCCACCTGTCCGTCGCGGGCGTCCCCACCGGCTGGGCGGTGCCGCTGCTCGTGATCGGGGTCGCGGTCACCCTGGTCGGCGGCAACGCGCTGGTGATCGCCTCGCTGTTCACCTTCCGCACCCGCGACGTGCTCCGGCTGGCGCTGTACTTCCTGGTCCGCACGCCCGCCGTCACCATCGGCACCGCCCTGCTGCTGGCCGCCGCCGGGGCGCTCACCGTGCTCGTCTCCGAGGCGCTGCCGGTGCTGCTGGCCGGCCCGTTCGTCCTGGCGTACCTGCGGATCACCACCCCGATGACCGACCTCGTGCGGAAGGACTTCACCGGATGACCAGCCCCGCCACCGCCCCGGCCACCGGCACCGCCCCGGCCACCGGCACCGCCCCGGCCACCGCCACCGGGGCGGGGGAACCGCCGCCGCACCCGGCGTGGCTGCCGCCGGAGGCGTTCCGGGCGCTCGGCGCGCGTCGGGTGCTGGTGCACGGCGACGGCCCGCTCGTCGACACGGTCCACGACGAGGTGGCCCGCGCCTGCGCCCGGCACGGCGGGCGGGTGGAGCGGACCGCCGCCGGGACCGCGACGGCCGGGCCGGTCGACCTGGTGCTGGCCCTGCGTGGCGGGGGACCGCTGCCCCCGGCGGTGCCGCAGGCCGCGGACTCCGACGGCGGGCCGCTGGGCGACGAGGGTTTCCGGTCGGCCCGGGTCGACGACGTCACGGTGCTGCTGGCCGACGCGCCGGCCGGGCTGCTCTACGGGCTGTTCCACCTGGTCCGCCTCGGCGAGGCCGCGTTCACCGGGGAACAGCCGGCGCGTACCCACCGGCCCGCGCTGCGCCGCCGGATGCTCGACCACTGGGACAACGTGGCGGTGCACCCGGTGATGGGGCAGGTGGAGCGGGGCTACGCCGGTGGGTCGATCTTCTGGCGGGACGGCGGGCCGCGCGGCGACCGGGACCGGCTGCGGGCGTACGGGCGGCTGCTCGCCTCGACGGGGGTCAACGCGATCTCGGTGAACAACGTCAACGTCGGCCCCACCGAGGCGCTGCTGCTGACCGACCGGCTCGACGACGTGGCCGGCATCGCCGACCTGCTGCGCCCGTACGGCGTGCGGGTGCACCTGTCGGTGACCTTCGCCGCCCCCGTCGTCCTCGGCGGCCTGCCCACCGCCGACCCGCTCGACGAGCAGGTGCGCGACTGGTGGGAAACCACCACCCGCCGGGTCTACGCGCGCATCCCCGACTTCGGCGGGTACGTGGTGAAGGCCGACTCGGAGGGGCAGCCCGGCCCGTTCAGCTACGGCCGCGACCACGCCGACGGGGCGAACCTGCTGGCCGCCGCGCTCGCCCCGCACGGGGGAGTGGTGCACTGGCGGGCGTTCGTCTACGACCACCGGCAGGACTGGCGGGACCGGACGACCGACCGGGCCCGCGCCGCGTACGACCACTTCGCCCCGCTGGACGGGCGGTTCGCCGACAACGTCGTCCTCCAGGTGAAGTTCGGCCCGGTCGACTTCCAGCCCCGCGAGCCGGTCTCGCCGGTGATCGCCGCCATGCCGGCCACCCGGCTGGCGGTGGAGTTGCAGGTGACCCAGGAGTACACCGGCCAGCAGTGGCACGCCTGCTACCTGGCCCCCTGGTGGCACGAGGTGCTGGCGTTCCGGCCGTGGGGGCCGGCCGAACGCAGCGTCGCCGACGTGCTGGCCGACGTGCCCGGCCCGGGACCCCGCCGGGGCGGCGACCTGGTGGCCGTGGCCAACGTGGGCGACGACCCGTTCTGGTGCGGGCACCCGCTGGCCCAGGCCAACCTGTACGCCTTCGGCCGGCTGGCCTGGGACCCCCAGCTCGACCCGGCGGCGCTCCTCGACGAGTGGATCGACCTGACCTTCCCGGCGTCGACCCTCGGCGACCCGGCGCTGGTCCGCGAGACGCTGCACGCGGTGCTGGACGACTCGTGGCGCACCTACGAGCGGTACACCGCCCCGCTGGGCGTCGGCTTCATGGTGAACCCGGCCGGCCACTACGGGCCCGGCGTCGACGGCTACGAGTACAGCCGGTGGGGCACCTACCACTTCGCCGACCGCGACGGCGTCGGGGTGGACCGGACCCGGGCGACCGGCACCGGCTTCGCCGGCCAGTACCCGCCGCCCTGGTCGCAGCTGTACGAGTCGCTGGAGCGGTGCCCGGACGAGCTGCTGCTCTTCTTCCACCACGTGCCGTACTCCCACGTGCTGCACAGCGGCGTCACGGTCATCCAGCACATCTACGACACCCACTTCGCCGGGGTGGCGGAGGTGGAGGCGATGCGGGAGCGGTGGGCCGGGCTGGCCGGGATGATCGACCCGGCGGTGCACGACCGGGTCACCGAACGCCTCGCCGAGCAGCTGCGCTGCGCGACCGAGTGGCGGGACCAGGTCAACACGTACTTCTTCCGCAAGTCCGGGGTGCCCGACGCCCGGGGCCGCCGCATCCACTGACTCCCCGTGCCCGACCCGCCCCGGGGTGGCCGACGTCGGCCGGCGGGACCTGGCACGATCACGGGATGACCGGCAGATCCGCCCCCGACCAGCAGCTACGTGACCTGGCCCGGCTGCGCCGGGTGCGGGACCGGATCGACCGCGAGTACGCCCAACCGCTGGACGTCGAGGCGCTCGCCCGGGGCGTGCACATGTCGGCCGGTCACCTGAGCCGGCAGTTCCGCCGCGCCTACGGCGAGTCACCGTACTCCTATCTGATGACCCGGCGGATCGAGCGGGCGATGGCACTGCTGCGCCGGGGCGACCTCAGCGTCACCGAGGTCTGCTTCGCGGTCGGCTGCTCGTCGCTGGGCACCTTCAGCACCCGCTTCGCCGAGCTGGTCGGCATGCCACCGAGCAGCTACCGGGCGCTGGCGGCGCAGGGGTCGGCGCAGTTGCCGCCGTGCCTGACCAGACAGGTGACCCGGCCGGTCAGGAATCGAGAAGCACCCGCCCCGGTCATCACCTAGCGTGATCGGCATGGATCTCACCATCGACACCTGCGTCCTGCCGCACGACGACCCGGACGCCTCGCTGGCCTTCTACCGCGACATCCTCGGCTTCGAGGTCCGCAACGACGTGGGGACGGGACGGATGCGCTGGATCACCGTCGGCCCGCCCGGCCAGCCCGGCACGTCCGTCCTGCTGGCCCCGCCGGCGGTCGACCCGGGGGTCACCGACGAGGAACGCCGCACCATCGCCGAGATGATGGCCAAGGGCACCTACGGCTGGCTCATGCTGGCCACCGGCGACCTCGACGGCACCTTCGAGAAGGTGCAGGCCGGCGCCGCCGAGGTCGTGCAGGAGCCGATCGACCAGCCGTACGGGGTACGCGACTGCGCCTTCCGCGACCCGGCCGGCAACCTGATCCGGGTCAAGGAGCTGCGCTGACCCCCGGGCGGCCCGGTGTCGCCCCGGCTCACCAGGGGTGGACGGTGCCGTCCTCCAGCCGGTTGACCGGCAGGTACGCCGGGGCGTACGGGTAGCGGGCCGCAGCCTGTTCGTCGATGTCCACGCCGAGGCCGGGGGTCTCCGCCGGGTGCAGGTAGCCGTCGGCGTAGTGGTAGCCGTGCGGGAAGACCTCGTCGGTGGCGTCGGTGTGCCGCATGTACTCCTGGAGGCCGAAGTTGGGGATGGCGATGTCCAGGTGCAGGGCGGCGGCCATGCAGACGGGCGAGAGGTCGGTGGCCCCGTGCGAGCCGCTGCGCACGTGGTGCAGCGCCGCCAGGTCGAAGATGCGCCGCAGGTGGGTGATGCCACCGGCGTGCACCACCGTGGTGCGGATGTAGTCGATGAGCTGTTCCCGGATGAGCTGGGCGGCGTCCCAGATGGTGTTGAACACCTCGCCGACGGCGACCGGGGTGGTGGTGTGCTGGCGGATCAGCCGGAACCCCTCCGGCAGTTCGGCGGGGACCGGGTCCTCCATCCAGGTCAGCGCGTACGGCTCCAGGCTCCTGCCGAGCCGGGCGGCCTCGATCGGGCTGAGCCGGTGGTGCACGTCGTGCAGCAGCCGCAGGGTGGGGCCGAACTCGTCGCGTACCCGGGCGAAGACCGTCGGGACGTGCGCCAGGTAGCGCGCGGTGGACCAGGTGGCCTCGCTGGGCAGGGCCGCGTCGGCCGGCTCGTAGAACAGCTTGTCGGCGCTGACCCCGTAGGTCTTCGGCAGGCCGGGCACGCCGCACTGCACCCGGACCGCCCGGTAGCCGAGGTCCACGTAGCGGGCGACCTCGACCAGCACGTCCTCGACGGTCTCGCCGTTGGCGTGCCCGTAGACGGTGACCCCGTCCCGGGACCGGCCGCCGAGCAGCTGGTAGACCGGCAGGCCGGCGACCTTGCCCTTGATGTCCCACAGGGCGGTGTCCACGGCGGCGATCGCGCTCATCGTCACCGGCCCGCGTCGCCAGTAGGCGCCCTGGTAGAGGTACTGCCAGGTGTCCTCGATCCGGGCCGGGTCGCGCCCGATCAGCAGGGGCACGACGTGGTCGCGCAGGTAGGACGCGACGGCCAGCTCCCGGCCGTTGAGGGTGGCGTCCCCGACGCCGGTGACCCCCTCGTCGGTGACGATCTTCAGGGTGACGAAGTTGCGACCCGGACAGGTCACGATGACCCGGGCGTCGACGATCCTCATGCGGCCTCCTCCGGGTGGCGACGAAGGCCGTGTGGTCCGTCTCGGGCGGACGAGGGCCGTGGTCCGTCGCGCGGGCACGGCAGGTGGACGCGACGACGCCGGTGGGACCGGTCGTCGCCCGTCCGGCCCGGCTCCGGGCCCGCCGCGCGGTCGCCCCGAAGTCTGGAACCGTCCGCGCAGGCGTGTCAAGGGCCGGCCCGGCCGAACGGATGTGACCGCTCACCTGTTCGGCGTATGTCGGCTGCTCGATGGCTGGTCGGAGCGGTGATCGTGGATGCCGTGCCGGGGCCGCTCAGGATGGTTACGGCAGTGTTACATGGATGCGCCTTGACGGATTCCATGTGAGCGCTAACACTTGCCCCCAACGATTGAACGGAGAACGGCATGGATGCAGGCGCGAGGCCGCAGGACCGGTACGTCGTCGGCGTCGACTACGGCACGCTGTCGGGTCGGGCGCTGGTGGTGCGGGTCGGCGACGGCGCCGAGCTGGGCACGGCGGTGCACGAGTACCGCCACGGCGTGATGGACACGACGCTCGCCGTCGACGGCCGGACCCTGCCGGCCGACTGGGCGCTGCAGGACCCGGACGACTACCGCGAGGTGCTGCGCCGGGCGGTGCCCGCCGCGCTCGCCGAGAGCGGCGTCGACCCGGCCCAGGTGGTCGCCATCGGCATCGACTTCACCGCCTGCACCGTGCTGCCCACCCTGGCCGACGGCACCCCGCTGTGCGAGCTGCCCGACCTGCGTACCCGCCCGCACGCCTGGGTGAAGCTGTGGAAGCACCACGCCGCCCAACCGCAGGCCGACCGGATCAACGCGCTGGCCCACTCCCGGGGCGAGTCCTGGATCGGCCGCTACGGCGGCAAGATCTCCGCCGAGTGGCAGTACGCCAAGGGGCTGCAACTGCTGGAGGAGGACCCGGAGGTCTACGCCCGCGCCGAGCGCTGGATCGAGGCCGCCGACTGGATCGTCTGGCAGCTGTGCGGCGTCGAGACCCGCAACGTCTGCACCGCCGGCTACAAGGGGCTGCTCCAGGACGGCCACTACCCGTCCCCGGCGTACCTGTCCGCGTTGAACCCCGGCTTCGCCGACTTCGTCGCCAAGATCGACGGGCCGCTGGCGCAGCTCGGCGCACGGGCCGGCGGGCTCACCGCGCAGGCCGCCGCCTGGACCGGGCTGCCGGAGGGGATCGCGGTCGCCGTCGGCAACGTCGACGCCCACGTCACCGCCGCCGCCGCGCAGGCGCTGACCCCCGGCCGGCTGGTCGCCATCATGGGCACCTCCACCTGCCACGTGGTCAACGGTACCGAGCGGGCCGAGGTGGCCGGCATGTGCGGCGTGGTCGACGGCGGGATCAGCGCCGGCTCCTGGGGCTACGAGGCCGGCCAGAGCGGCGTCGGCGACATCTTCGGCTGGTACGTCAAGCACGCCGCCCCCGCCGGATTCGCCTCCCACGAGGAGCTCACCGAGGCCGCCGCCGCGCAGCCCGTCGGCGCCCACGGCCTGGTCGCCCTGGACTGGTGGAACGGCAACCGCTCGCTGCTGGTCAACCACGACCTCAGCGGGGTGCTCGTCGGCCTCACCCTGGCCACCCGGCCGCCGGACGTCTACCGGGCGCTGCTGGAGTCCACCGCGTACGGCACCCGCATGATCATCGAGGCTTTCGCCGAGGCGGGCGTCCCGGTCGACGAGCTGATCGTGGCCGGCGGGCTGACCGGCAACAGCCTGCTGATGCAGATCTACGCCGACGTGACCCGCCGTCCGCTGGGCATCATCGGCTCGGCGCAGGGCCCGGCCCTGGGCTCGGCGATCCACGCGGCGGTCGCGGCCGGCGCGTACCCCGACGTGCTGACCGCCTCGACGGCGATGGGCCGGGTCGACCGTGAGGTCTACCGGCCCGACCCGGAGCGCGCCGACGCCTACGACGCGCTCTACGCCGAGTACCGCCGGCTGCACGACCACTTCGGCCGGGGCGGCGACGACGTGCTGCTGCGGCTGCGGGCGATCCGCAACGCCGCCCGCCGTCCGGCCGTCGCCGAACCGACCACCGACCCCCTGGAGGTGCCGGCATGACCCTCGACCTCGACGCCGAGGTGGCCCGGCTACGCGCGCAGGTGGCCACCCTGCACGGCGAGCTGGTGCGCTACAACCTGGTGGCCTGGACGGCCGGCAACGTCTCGGCCCGGGTGCCCGGCCGGGAGCTGATGGTGATCAAGCCGAGCGGGGTGTCCTACGACGACCTGCGGCCCGACAACATGATCGTCTGCGACCTCGACGGGGTCGTGGTCGACGGTGACCTCTCGCCGTCCAGCGACACCGCCGCCCACGCCTACGTCTACCGGGCGATGCCCGAGGTCGGCGGCGTGGTGCACACCCACAGCGGGTACGCCACCGCCTGGGCCGCCTGCGGCGAGGCGATCCCGTGCAACCTCACCGCCCAGGCCGACGAGTTCGGCGGCGAGATCCCGGTCGGTCCGTTCGCGCTCATCGGCGGGGACGACATCGGCAAGGGCATCGTGGCGACCCTGTCCGGGCACCGCTCACCGGCGGTGCTGATGCGCAACCACGGCGTGTTCACCATCGGCCGGGACGCCCGCGCGGCGGTGAAGGCCGCCGTGATGTGCGAGGACGTGGCCCGCACCGCCCACCTGGCCCGGACGCTCGGCACCCCGGTGCCGATGGCCCAGGCCGACATCGACTCCCTCTACGACCGCTACCAGAACGTCTACGGGCAGTCGGGGCCGTAACGCCCGACCGCCCGTCCTCGCCACCGGCCCGCCCCGGCGGACCGGTCGATCCACCGCAACCCGATGCACCACCCCTGGAAGGTCCGTCCGTCCGGCGTGCCGAGCCGGCCGGCCCTTCCGCGCACGCACCATCCCCCACCTCATCCCCGTACAAGGAGTCTTCACATGGCGAAGACCGGCATTACCCTCACCCGGCGCGGCCTCGGCGCGATGCTCGCCGTCGGTCTGCTGGCCGGCGGACTCGCCGGCTGCGGCAACAGCGACACCGGCGGTGACAGCGACGGCAGCAGCGGCGGTGGCAACAGCAAGCTGGTCATCGGCTTCTCGCAGGTCGGTGCGGAGAGCGGCTGGCGCACGGCGAACACCAACTCGATCAAGGAGTCGGCCGCCGAGGCCGGCTACGACCTGAAGTTCGACGACGCGCAGGGCAAGCAGGAGAACCAGATCAAGGCGATCCGCAACTTCATCCAGCAGAAGGTCGACGTGATCGCCTTCTCGCCGGTGGTGGAGTCGGGTTGGGACACCGTGCTCAAGGAGGCCAAGGACGCCAAGATCCCGGTGATCCTGACCGACCGGGCCGTGGACTCGGCCGACAAGAGCCTCTACAAGACCTTCATCGGCTCGGACTTCGTCAAGGAGGGCCGGCTCGCCGGCGAGTGGCTGGTCAAGGAGAAGTCGGCCGCGAGCGGTCCGGTTAACATCGTCGAGCTGCAGGGCACCACCGGTTCGGCCCCGGCCAACGACCGCAAGAAGGGCTTCGCCGAGGCGATCGCCGCCAACCCCAACCTGAAGGTCGTCGCCTCGCAGAGCGGTGACTTCACCCGGGCCGGCGGCAAGCAGGTCATGGAGCAGTTCCTCAAGGCCAACCCGAAGATCGACGTGCTCTTCGCGCACAACGACGACATGGGCCTGGGCGCGCTGGAGGCGATCACCGCGGCGGGCAAGACGCCCGGCAAGGACATCACCATCATCACCATCGACGCGGTCAAGGACGGCATGCAGGCGCTGGCCGACGGCAAGTTCAACTTCATCGCGGAGTGCAGCCCGCTGCTCGGCCCGCAGCTGATGGACCTGGCCAAGAAGGTCAAGGCCGGCGAGGAGGTCCCGGCCCGGGTCGAGACCGAGGAGACCACCTTCACCCAGGAGCAGGCCAAGGCGGCCCTGCCCAACCGGAAGTACTGATCCGACCGGAGGCCGCCGCGTTCGGCGCGGCGGCCTCCGCTTCCGAGGAAAGGTTCGGTGGGATGTCGGAGAGGCATCCGGTCCTGACGATGACCGCGATCAGCAAGATCTTCCCCGGGGTCCGCGCCCTCGACGGCGTCGACCTCCGGCTCTTTCCCGGTGAGGTGCACGCCCTGATGGGCGAGAACGGCGCCGGGAAGTCAACCCTCATCAAAGTGCTGACCGGCGTCTACGGCACCGATTCCGGCACCATCACCCTCGACGGCGCCGAGGTCTCCTTCTCCGGCCCGATGCAGGCCACCGCCGCCGGGGTGAGCACCGTCTACCAGGAGGTCAACCTCCTGCCCAACCTGTCGGTGGCGGAGAACATCTACATCGGCCGGGAGCCGCGCCGCCTCGGCGCGGTCAACTGGCGCGAGATGCGTCGCCGGGCCAAGGACCTGCTCGCCCGTATCGACCTGCACATCGACGTCACCGAACTGCTCGGCAACTACTCGCTGGCCGTGCAGCAGATGGTCGCCATCGCCCGCGCCGTCGACATCCGGGCCCGGGTGCTGATCCTCGACGAGCCCACCTCCAGCCTGGACGCCGACGAGGTGGCCCAGCTGATGCGGATCATGCGGCAGCTGCGCGACGACGGCATCGCGATCATCTTCGTGACCCACTTCCTCGACCAGGTCTACGCCATCGCCGACCGGATCACCGTGCTGCGCAACGGCCGGCTCGTCGGCGAGTACCTGACCAGCGAACTGCCGCAGATCGCGCTGGTGGAGAAGATGATCGGCAAGGAGCTGGACGCCCTGGAACGCCTCGACGAGGCGACCAGTGGCGAGGACCGGGCGGCCCTGGAGTCGGGCACCCCGCTGGTGGCGGCCGACGGGCTCGGCCGGTCCGGTTCCGTCGCCCCGTTCAGCCTCACCATCCACCAGGGCGAGGTGGTCGGCCTGGCCGGGCTGCTCGGCTCGGGGCGTACCGAGGTGGCCCGCCTGTTCTTCGGCGCGGACCGCGCCGACGCCGGCCGGCTCGCCGTGGACGGCACCCCGGTGACGATCCGCAACCCGGTGGCCGCCATCGACCGGGACATCGCGTTCTGCTCCGAGAACCGCCGCACCGAGGGACTGGTCGGCGAGCTGTCGGTGCGGGAGAACATCATCCTGGCCATGCAGGCGGCCCGGGGCTGGCTGCGCCCGCTGCCCCGCCGCCGGCAGGACGAACTGGTCCAGCACTGGATCAAGGCGTTGAGCATCCGGCCGGCCGACCCGGAGATGCCGGTACGCAACCTGTCCGGCGGCAACCAGCAGAAGGTGCTGCTGGCCCGCTGGCTGATCACCGAGCCCCGGCTGCTGATCCTCGACGAACCGACCCGGGGCATCGACATCGGCGCCAAGACCGAGATCCAGCGCCTGGTCGCGCAGCTCTCCGACGGCGGGATGGCGGTGCTGTTCATCTCCGCCGAGCTGGAGGAGGTGCTCCGGCTCAGCCACAAGGTCGCCGTCATGCGGGACCGGCAGCTGGTCACCGAACTCACCAACGACGACACCCTCGATGCCGCCCGCGTCATGCAGGTCATCGCCAGCGGCAGCTCCCAGGAAGGGTCGGTGCCGGCATGAGCACCGTACGAACCCGCGTCGCGGGGGTCACCGGCCACCGGCTGTTCTGGCCGCTCGTGGTGCTGGTGCTGCTGCTGGTGGCGAACGCGATCTACCGGCCGAGTTTCCTGTCGGTGGAGCTGAAGAACGGCCACCTCTACGGCAGCCTGATCGACATCGTCCGGCTCAGCGCGCCGCTGATCCTGGTCGCCCTGGGCATGTCCCTGGTCATCGCCACCGGCGGCATCGACCTGTCGGTGGGCGCGGTGGCGGCGGTCGCCGGCGCGGTCGCCTGCCTCTACATCAGTGAGCAGCCCGACCAGAACAGCCTGGGCGTGGTGCTCACCGCGGTGGCGCTCGGCTTCGGGGTGGCCCTGCTGCTCGGGGCCTGGAACGGCATCCTGGTCGCCGGCATCGGCATCCAACCGATCATCGCCACGCTGATCCTGATGGTGGCCGGCCGGGGGCTGGCCCAGCTGATCGCCGAGGGGCAGATCATCACCATCAACAGCGGGCCGTACAAGGTGATCGGGGTGGGGCACCTGCTGACCCTGCCGTTCGCCATCGTCATCGCGCTCGCGGTGACCGTGCTGGTGGCGGTGCTGACCCGGCGTACCGCGCTCGGCATGATCATCGAGTCGGTCGGCGGGAACGCCGAGGCCAGCCGGCTGGCCGGCATCCGCTCCCGCCGGATCACCTTCCTGGTGTACGTGGTGAGCGCCGCCTGCGCCGCCATCGCCGGGTTCATGATGACGGCGAACGTCTCCAGCGCCGACGGCAACGCGGTCGGTCTCTGGGTCGAGCTGGACGCCATCCTGGCCGTGGTCATCGGCGGCACCGCGCTGGCCGGCGGCCGGTTCTACCTCGGTGGCACCGTGGTCGGCGCGCTGCTCATCCAGACCCTGACCACCTCGGTCTACGCCATGAACATCGACCCGCAGACGTCCCTGCTGTTCAAGGCGGTCGTGGTGATCGTGGTCTGTCTCATCCAGGCCCCGGCCTTCCGGGCGCGGTTCCGCCGTCGGCGCAGCGTCCCGGTGACTCCGGTGGAGCCGGTCGGCACAGAGAAGGAGCAGGTTCCGGCATGACCACGACCCCGTTGGCCGCCCGTCCGGGGCGTGCCTGGTGGCGGGTGCCACCCCGGCACGTACCGGTGCTCGCCACCGCAGCCCTGCTGCTGGTGATGTACGCCATCGGCGTCTCCCAGTACCGCGCGTTCTCCAACATCCAGGTCGTCTTCAACGTCTTCATCGACAACGGCTTCCTGCTGGTCGTCGCGGTCGGGATGACCTTCGTGATCCTCACCGGCGGAATCGACCTGTCGGTCGGGTCGGTGGTGGCGATGACCGCGATGGTGTCGGCGTCGCTGCTCGGCAACGGGCTGCACCCCGCCGTGGTGCTGGTGATCGCGCTGCTGATCGGCCCGATCCTCGGGTTCGCGATGGGCTGTGTGATCCACTTCTTCGACATCCAACCCTTCATCGTCACCCTCGCCGGGATGTTCTTCGCCCGGGGCGTGTGCACCTGGATCAGCACCACCTCGATCCCGATCACCGACGGCTTCTGGACCAGCACCGCCCAGCACCGCATCCACCTCGGCGAGAACTTCGTCTCGGTCGGCGCGCTGATCGCCGTCGCGGTGGTGGCCGTGGCGGCGGCCGTGCTGGCGTACACCCGGCTGGGCCGCAACGTGTACGCCATCGGCGGCAACCAGCAGTCCGCGCTGCTGATGGGCCTGCCGGTGGGCCGTACGAAGATCGCGGTCTACACGATCAGCGGGCTCTGCTCGGCGATCGGCGGCATCCTGCTCTCCTTCTACACCCTGTCCGGCGCCCCGCTGATCGCGGTGGGCATGGAGCTGGACGTGATCGCCGCGGTCGTCATCGGCGGCACCCTGCTCACCGGCGGGTCCGGCTACATCTTCGGCACCCTGCTCGGGGTGCTGGTGCTCAGCATCATCCAGACGTTGATCACCTTCGACGGCACCCTCAACTCGTGGTGGACCAAGATCGTCATTGGTGGCCTGCTGTTCGTGTTCATCCTGCTCCAACGCCTCGTCGGCATCCGCACCAAGTAACCCTCGCCAGCCCCACCGGAAGGCAACGCCCATGACCAACCCATCCCCGGTCGCCGAGGTCTGGTTCCTCACCGGCAGCCAGGGCCTGTACGGCCCGGAGACCCTGCGCCAGGTGGCCGAGCAGTCCCGGCGGATCGCCGAACGACTCGACGCCGACCCGGCCGTCCCGGCCCGGGTGGTCTGGAAGCCGGTGCTGACCTCCAGCGCCGAGATCCTCGCCGTCTGCCGCGACGCCGCCGTGCAGGGCGCGGTCGGGGTGATCGCCTGGATGCACACGTTCTCCCCGGCCAAGATGTGGATCTCCGGGCTGGATGCGCTGCGCACCCCGCTGCTGCACCTGCACACCCAGGCCAACGTGGAACTGCCCTGGTCCGAGATCGACATGGACTTCATGAACCTCAACCAGGCCGCCCACGGCGACCGGGAGTTCGGGTACGTCCAGACCCGGCTCGGCGTCGCCCGTAAGACCGTCGCCGGGCACGTGAGCGACCCCCGGGTCGCCGCCCGGATCGGCGCGTGGACCCGGGCCGCGATCGGGCACGCCGAGATGCGGTCGCTGCGGCTGGCCCGCTTCGGCGACAACATGCGCGACGTGGCGGTGACCGAGGGCGACAAGGTCGAGGCCGAGCTGCGCTTCGGCGTCTCGGTGAACACCTACGGGGTCAACGACCTGGTCGACGCCGTCGACGCGGTCGCCGACGCCCGCATCGACGACCTGGTCAAGGAGTACGACGACAGCTACCGGCTGGTCGACGCGCTGCGCCCCGGCGGGGACCGGCACGACTCGCTGCGCTACGCCGCCCGGATCGAGGCGGGGCTGCGCGACTTCCTCGACGCCGGCGGGTTCCGCGCCTTCACCACCAACTTCGAGGACCTGGGCGGGTTGCGGCAGCTGCCCGGCCTCGCCGTGCAGCGGCTGATGGCCGACGGGTACGGCTTCGGCGGCGAGGGCGACTGGAAGACCTCGGTGCTGGTGCGCACGCTCAAGTCGATGTCCGTGGGCACCACCGGCGGCACCTCGTTCATGGAGGACTACACCTACGACCTCACCCCCGGCCGGGAGCTGGTGCTCGGGGCGCACATGCTGGAGGTCTGCCCGACCATCGCGGCGGCCACCCCGAATGTCGAGATCCACCCGCTGGGCATCGGCGGCCGGGAGGACCCGGTCCGGTTGGTCTTCGACGCCCAGCCCGGCCCGGCCGTGGTGCTCGGCCTGGCCGACATGGGGGAGCGGTTCCGGCTGGTCGCCAACGAGATCGACGTGGTCGCCCCGCCGTACCCGCTGCCGAAGCTGCCGGTGGCGCGGGCGGTGTGGCGGCCCCGGCCGGACCTCGCCGCGTCGGCGGAGGCCTGGCTCACCGCCGGCGCCCCGCACCACACGGTGCTGTCCCAGGCCGTCGGCGTCGAGGAGCTGCACGACCTCGCCGAGATGGTCAGCACCGAGCTGGTCGTCATCGACGCCGACACGACCCCCCGCCGGTTCGCCGACGAGCTGCGCTGGAACCAGGCCTACTACCGCCTGGCCCGGGGTTTCTGAGCCGCCATGGGCCAGCAGCGGCCCGAACGCGCCGCGGTGATGAGCGACGTCGCGCAACTCGCCGGGGTGTCGCACCAGACCGTGTCCCGGGTGCTCAACAACCACCCGAGCGTTCGGCCGGAGACCCGGGAACGGGTGCTGCGTGCCGTGCACCAGCTCAACTACCGGCCCAACGCCCTGGCCCGGGGGTTGGCCGGCCGACGTTCCCGGGTCATCGGCGTGGTCAGTTTCGACACCATCCTGTTCGGGCCGGCGGCCACGCTGCTGGGCATCGAGCGGGCGGCCCGCGCCGCCGGGTACGGCATCAGCATCGTCACCCTGGAACGGCTGGACCGTAGCGGGATGCGCTCGGCCATCGACGCGCTGACCGAGCAGTCGGTGGCCGGCGTCGTCGTCATCACCCCGATGATGACGGCGTCGGTCGCCGTGCACGGCCTGCCCACCGGGGTGCCCGCCGTGGTGGTCGAGGCCAGCGGGGAGCGCGGCGAGCTGCCCAGCATCTCGGTCGACCAGGTGGCCGGTGCCCGGCTGGCGGTCCGGCACCTGCTCGACCTCGGCCACGAGACGGTCTGGCACATCGCCGGCCCCCGGGACTGGCTGGAGGCCCGGGACCGGGTCGACGGGTGGCGGCAGACCCTGGAACAGGCGGGCCGCCGCGTCCCGCCGGTCATCGTCGGCGACTGGAGCCCCCGGGCCGGCTACGAGCTGGGGCAGTCCCTGGTCGAACGCCCCGACGTGACGGCGGTGTTCTGCGCCAACGACCACCAGGCGCTCGGCCTGCTGCGCGCCCTGCACCAGCGGGGAGCGCGGATTCCCGAGGACGTCAGCGTGGTCGGCTTCGACGACATCCCCGAGGCCGAATACCTCTCCCCGCCGCTGACCACCGTGCGGCAGGACTTCGACGAGGTCGGCCGCCGGTGCGTGGCGGCGCTGCTGGAACTCTTCGACGGCACCGGCGCGGGCACCCCCCGCCCCCAGGTCGAGCCGGTGCTCGTGGTCCGCGCGAGCAGCGGCAACCGCCGCCCCTGACCCGCCCGGCGGCAGCCCGGCCCGCCGGTACGCTGTGTGCGACGGCGTCGGGGCCGGGTCGCGCGCCGGCCTCCCGGCGCGCGGGTATCCCCGGACGGCCCGCGTCGGCGGGACCCTCGGCCGCGCGGTGCGCCCTCCCGCGCGACGCTCTCCCGCGTTGGCGACGACCGCCGGCCGCGCGGTTTCGCCTCCCGTTCCGTACCGGCGGGGGCGGTGCGCCCCTGACCCGGGGCGGCGGGTCGTCCCGGTGGCGTCAACGGGCGGCGACCCGCCCCGGCCCGCCGGTGACGCCGGGGTGACGTGCGCTGCGACAGGGTCGGACGGCGACGGCCGGTGCGGGTACCGGCGGTCGGGACCTCGTCTCGGGCAGGCCGTCAAGGGAGACCCCATGATCAGGACAATGCTCCGGGTCCGCGCGCGTCCCGGTGCCGAACAGCACGTCCGGTCGGCGTGGCGGACCGCCGCGGCGCAGCTCGGCGCCCTGCCCGGCAACCTGCGTCGGGAGCTGTTCCTCGACGCCAACGACCCGCACACGTTCGTGCTCGCCACCGAGTGGGCCGACGACGAAGCCCTGCGCGACTACGAGGACGGCCCGGTGGCCGCCCGCCTCGCCGCCGCCCTGCGTGACGGGTGCGAACCGGCCACCGCCGACGACCACCGGGTGATGCGGGACGAGCCGGACGGGGACCCGACGATCCTGGTGGACGTCGAGGTCACCGTGCCCGCCGACCGGCTCGCCGAGTTCCACCGGGGGCACGCCGAGGTGACCGCCCGGATGGCCGGTGTCCCCGGTTACCTGCGCGAGGACCTGCTGCGCGAGCCCGACTCGGACGTCCACCACATCTTCGCCGAATGGCGTACCGAGGCGGAGTTCCACCGCTGGGTCGCCAACCCGGCCCACGCGCGGGAGGAGGCCGGGCCGATCGCGCCGTTCCTGCTCGACTTCCGCCGCCGACTGTTCCACCTCGCGACCCGTCCCGGCGTCGACCGGGCCACCAGCACCGGTAGGGAGACCGACGTGCACACGACAACGGACGTACTCATCGTCGGGGCGGGGCCGACCGGGCTGACCGCCGCCGTCGAACTGGCCCGGCGCGGCATCGACTGCCGGGTGGTGGAGAAACGGGTGGCTCCGCCCGCCCACGCCGACAAGGCGATCGGGGTGCACTGCCGCACCATGGAGATCTGGGAAGAGCAGGGCATCGTGCGGGAGGCGATGGACGCCGGCAGCTGGCTCACCGGCAACGTGGTGTTCGTCAACGGCACGCAGACCCACCGGATGAGCTGGGAGCTGCCCGGCCTGCCGTACGCGCACCTGGGCCTGCCCCAGTACGAGACCGAGCGCATCCTCACCGATCGGCTGGCCACCCTCGGCGTCCGGCCGCAGCGTGGCGCGGAGCTGACCGGGTTCACCCAGGGCTCGGACGGCGTGCTGGCCACCCTCACCCTCGCCGACGGCAGCCTCCGCACCGTCCGGGCGCAGTACCTGATCGGCGCCGACGGCGCGCACAGCCGGGTCCGTGACCTGCTCGGGTTGACGTTCTCCGGCGGCTTGGGCCGGTTCCCGCAGCTGTTCATGCTCGCCGACGTCGACGTGAACTGGGACATGCCGCCGGGGCACCTGCTGCGGTTCCTGCACGAGACCGACGGCCGGATGGACGGCATGCTGGTCTGCGTGCCGCTGCGCGGCGAGGGCCGGTACCGGATCGCCACCCTCGCGCCGCCCCGGTTCTTCGCCCAGACCGGCGGCCGGGACGCCCCGCCCGGGTTCAGCGAGGAGTTGGCCGAGCCGACCCTCGACGACGTGCAGGCCGCGCTGGACCGGTTGGCCCCGCCGGGCACCCGGGCGGCGAACCTGCGCTGGTCGTCGGTGTTCCGGATCAGCCACGGCATCGTCGACCGGTACGGCCACGGCCGGGTCTTCGTCGCCGGTGACGCGGCGCACCTGCACCCGCCGGCCGGGGGACAGGGGATGAACACCGGCATCCAGGACGCCTGGAATCTGGCCTGGAAGGTGGCGCTGGCGGTGCGCGGGCTCGCCGCCCCCGGCCTGCTCGACAGCTACGAGGCCGAACGTCGCCCGGAGGGGGAGGAGATCGTCGGCCGCGCGGTACGGCTGGCGTTCACCGACGAACTGGACCGCGCCGACCTGGAACGGCAGTTCCTCCAGGAGATGTCCCTGCTGCTCAGCTACGCCGACAGTCCACTGGTCGGCGAGTGCGTCACCGATCCGGACGGGCTGCGGTCAGGCCCGCGCCCCGGCGACCGCGCCCCCGACCTGGGTGGGTTGCGGCGGCAGGGGGTGGGGCATCCGCTGCGGCTGCGCGACCTGACCGCCGGCACCCGGCACACCCTGCTGCTCTACGCCGACGCTTCGGCCGATCCGGCGGCGGTGGCGGCCGTGCCGGGGCTCTGCGCCGACGTCCGTGCCCTGACCCGGGGTGAGGTCGACGCGTACCTGCTGCTCAGCCCGGATGCCGGGGAGCCGGGGTCGTCCGCGCCGCCGGTGGTGCGCGACGCCGGGGGCGAGTTCCGCACCCGGTACGGGGTGACCGGCACCGCCCTGTACCTGGTCCGCCCGGACGGGCACGTCGGCTTCCGCAGCCAGCCGGTCGACGCCGACGCGCTGCGCAAGAACCTGCACCTGGTCTTCGGCGGTGCGCGATGACGCCCGTGCGCACGGTGCTCGCCATGCGTACCCGGGAGGGCTGCGCGGAGCGGTTCGAGGCGGAGTGGCTCTCGGCGGCGGAGCAGATCCGGCAGCTCGACGGGTGCCTGCGCCAGGACCTCGTCCGCGACGCCGACGACCCGCGCAGCTACCTGATCATCAGCGACTGGGCGGACCGGGAACGGCTCGACGCCTTCGGCCGCAGCGAGCACCGCGACCGGCTGCTGCGGGTGGTACGTGACCTGCGGGAATCCGCCGAACGACACACCTACCAGGTGCTGCACAGCATGCCCAGCGCGCCCGAGGAGACGAGATGACCGAGCCGGTGCCCGCAGCACAGCTCTACACCGAGCAGTTCGCCGCCGACCCCTACCCGTCCTTCGCCCGGCTGCGCGCGGACGCGCCGGTCTGCCCGGTCAGCTCACCCCGGTTCGACTCGTACCTGCTGACCCGGTTCGACGACGCGCGTACGGCGCTGACCGACCCCCGGCTGTCCAAGGACCTCTACGGCCCCGGGCAGCACTACCTGCAGATATTCGGCCCGAACTCCGAAGCGCTGAACCGGAACATGCTCAACTCGGACCCGCCGGAGCACACCCGGCTGCGCCGGTTGGTGTCGCAGGCGTTCGCGCCCCGCCGGATCGAGGCGCTGCGTCCCCGGGTACGGCAGATCGTCGACGACCTGATCGACGGGTTCGTCGCGCAGGGGCGGGCCGAGCTGATGCACGACTTCGCGATCCCGCTGCCGATGGTGGTGATCTGCGAACTGCTCGGGGTGCCCCGGGCCGACCAGGAGCGGGTGCTGGAGTGGACGCAGGTGATCCGTACCTCCGGGTCGTCGCGGCGACCGCCGGCGCAGGAGCGGGCGGCGGTCGGCGAGGCGCAGGTGCGGCTGCACCACTACCTGGCGGAGTTGGTGGCCGCCAAGCGGGCCGGCCCGGCCGACGACATGATCAGCGCGCTGATCGACGCCTGCGACCAGGACGGCAGCCTGTCCGAGGCGGAACTGGTCACCACCACCTTCCTGCTGCTGTTCGCCGGGCACCAGACCACCGCCGACTTCCTGGGCAACGCGACGGTGGCCCTGCTGACCCATCCCGACCAGCTCGACCTGCTGCGGAACACCCCGGAGCTGCTGCCCTCGGCGATCGAGGAGCTGCTGCGCTTCGACGGCCCGCTGCCGGTGGCCAGTCCCCGGGTCGCCACCGAGGACGTCGAGTACGGCGGGGTGCGCATCCCGGCCGGGTCGATCGTCGGTGTCGTGCTCAACGCGGCCAACCACGATCCGGCGCACTTCGTCGACCCGGACCGGCTGGACCTGCGCCGGGTCCGTGGCCCGCACCTGGGTTTCGGCCACGGCGTGCACTACTGCCTCGGCGTCTCGCTGGCCCGGATGGAGGCCCAGATCGGCCTGGCGGCGCTGCTGCGCCGGTTGCCCGGGTTGCGCCTCGCCGTGCCGCCGGCCGAGCTGCGCCGGTTGCCGGCGGCGTCACCGTTCCGGGGCCTGCTGGAGCTGCCGGTCCGGTTCGCCGCCTCCGCCCCGCCGGTGTCGCACCCGCCGGCCAGCCGTCCCCGCCCCACCGAGCCGACCCGTACCGTCTGATCCCCGAGGAGTTTCCGATGACCTTCCGCAACGTGATCGTCTGCCGCATGGTGCCGGGCAGCGAGCAGACCGTCGCCGACGTGTTCGGGTACTACGACCGGACCACCCGCCCGCAGGACCTGGGCGTGGTCGGGCGGACCCTGCTGTCCTTCCACGGCCTCTACATCCACCTGATCGAGCGGAACGCGGACCCGAGGGTGACCGGGCAGACCCGGGGCCTGCCGGCCTTCCAGCAGATCGCCGAGCAGATCGCCCCGTACGTGACGCCCTACCCGAGGGACTGGAAGAACCCGTCGGACTCGGTGGCGAAGGAGTTCTACTCCTGGACGCCGGCCGAGCCGCCGACCGCCGGGGGCGAGCCGAGCCGGACGGTCATCGTGGCCCGGATCAAGCCGGGTGCGGAACCCACCGTGGCGCAGATCTTCGCCGAGTCCGATGCCGGCCCGCTGCCCGCCATGATGGGGGTCACCGGGCGTTGGCTGTACGCGATCGACGACGTCTACCTGCACGTGCTGGAGCGTGTCGGCGAACCGTTCGACGGTGCCGTCGAGGAGCGGCACGACCAGCCGGCGTTCGCCAAGATCATGGACGATCTCAGCCCGTACATCAGCCCGTTCGACCCGGACACCTGGGGCAGCCCGCTGGACGCGGTGGCGACGGAGTTCTACCGGTGGCGGGCCGGGGACTGAGCCGGTCGACCGGCGGGGGCCCGGTGGTGCGGGCCCCCGCCGGTGTGCCCGTCAGCCGGTGGGCAGGGTCGCCCAGCCCCGGTTGAAGGTCAAGCTGTCGTTGTCCGGCCGGTAGTTGCGTTCGATGTTGCCGGCCGCGTCCACCGAGAACCAGTGGATCTTGGTGCCGGCCGGGACGGTCAGCGTCTCGGCCCCCTCCCGGATGCCCGCCGAGGCGTACAGGGTGGACCCGAACGTCGGCCGGCTGCCGTCGAGGGTGTAGAACACCGCCGCCGGCTCGCTGACGTCGAACCGGACGCTGACCGCGCCCTCGGTCGGGCTCGGCGTGACCGACAGGGTGCTGGTCGGGCGCTTCTTGTCCTTGTCGTAGTCCCGGGCCACCCGCAGCAGCTCGACCAGGCCGTTGCTGAACTCCATGGTCTCCTGGTGCGCCTCCTCCCAGGTCGGCTGGAAGCTGGTGCCGACCTCGAAGTTCCAGGCGTAGATGCCGTACTTGTACCAGAGCATGTCGCCGGAGTTGCCGGCCGCCGAGTACAGCACGTCGGAGATCGGGCCGGTCCGCGCCGGGGTGACCGCCATGTTGCGGTGCCGCTTGATGGCGGTGAGGATGCGCGACGACGCGCCCCAGAAGAACGACTCCTCGGCCAGCGTCGGCCGGGGCGCGGAGATCCGGCCCGGGGTGGCGTACGCGCCCGGCGACCACATGAAGTAGTTGCCGGAGGAGTGCAGGTTCATCGAGAACTTCATGTTCGGCCGCTGGGCCAGCCAGTCGACGTTGCGGTTCTCCGGCTCGGACAGCTCGCTCGGCCCGGCGTAGGTGTCGCCGGTGCAGCTCGCCGACGCCCCCGAGTAGCCGTCGAAGAGGCTGTACTCGGTGTAGTTGCGGTTGTTGTCCACGCCCCACGAGTTGCGGGCCAGCGCGTCGGTGGCACCCCCCGGCGCGCAGTGGTTGGTCATGTTGCGGCGCTGCGAGGCGTAGTCGTAGAACGAGTAGTGCCCGCCGTCCGGGTTGATCGACGGCACGATCCAGATGTCCAGGGTGCGCAGCAACTGCTTGGTGTTCTCGTCGGTGGCGTGGTTGCGCAGCAGCCGCTCGGCGGTCTCGATGGTGACCAGCGGCGGCACCCACTCCCGGGCGTGTTCCTGCGCGTAGGCCAGCACGCCGGTACGGGAGCCGTCCCGGTACTTGCCGATCCGGATGGCGTACACCGGGTGCGGGTCGCGGGAGACCCCCGCCGGGGCCTTGAGGTTGTCCGACAGCGGCGTCGACGCGACCGGCGCGACCACCCCGGCACCGGCGTCACCCCGGTAGGTGTACGCCTTGACCAGCGCACCCGCCTCGGCGGTCAGCGCGGCGGCGACCTGGGCGGCGGTGCTGGTCACCGCGCCGTCGGCGTTGGTGGCCAGGCTGACCCGGATGGCCTTGCCGGTCACCGTGACCGCGAGCGGCCGGTCGGCCGCGCCCGGGTCGGCCAGTTCGACGGTGATGTCGTTGCCGCCCTCGTGCCCCCAGGCGAGCGAGTCGACCGCGACCCGGGTGGCGTTGGTCCCGCCGAGCACCACCTGCGCCTTACGCCGGTACCCGTTGGTCTGGTACGGCAGCTTCACCACCTCGGCGAGCTGCGGGTAGGCGTCGGCCAGCCGCTTGATCCGGTCGTACAGCTCGGTCGGGGTGAGGTAGCTGGTGACGAAGTCCTTCTGGTAGCCGGGGCCCTCCGGGCTGTCGGCCGGGATCGGCAGCCACTCCTTGACCTCGGCGACCGCCACGTCCCCGGTGGGGCTGGTGATCTGGATGCGCTGCGGCCGGGCGGTGACGGCGGCGGCGCCCCGGTGGTAGAGGTAGACCCCGGCGTCGACGAACCGGGAGATGTTCTGGGTGCCGCCGGAGCCGATCTCGGTGCCGGGGCCGCTGTCCCGGGCCACGGTCAACGTGCTGGTGGAGGTCTGCCCCTGGGCCCACTTCGCCTCCACCGAGAGCACCTGGTTGGTGCCGGAGGTGTAGTAGTCGGCCCGGATGATCTTCACGTCGGAGGTGGCGGCGCTGCGTTCCAGGGTCGCCGTGTACGCCCGGTTCTCGGCCCGGTGGGCGGCGATCGTGGCGTCCCGCTCGCTGACCCGCTGCGCGGAGTCGGCGGCGTCGTGCAGCACGGCGCCGACCCGGTAGCCCATCCGCTTCAGCGCGGCGACCTCGGTCGGGGTGACCACGGCGTGCACCACGATGCCCGCCTCGGTGGGGGTGACGTGGTGGTCGAGGTCGACGCCGGTGGCGACCAGCGCGTCGAGCTGGGCGGTGCCGTCGACGGTCACCTCCACCACGTCGGCCTGCTCGTCGGCGGAGCGTTCGAGCACGATCGGGGCGTCGGCCTCCCGGTCGGACGGTGCGGCGGTGACGGCGGTCGCCGGGCCGGCGAGCAGGAGCAGAGCCACACCTGCGGCTGTCGCGGCGGGCAACCGCCGCCAGCGGGGTGGGAACGCGGAACGGTACATCTCGGGCCACCTTTCCTGGGGGTGCGAGACGGGCCGACGGCGCGCGGCAGCGCCCGCCGTCGGGCGGGGTGCAAAACGGGGAGGTCGGACGCCGACAGTCGGGCGACGGTGGGCGGCCGAATCGCGACGTCGACCCGCCGACGACGGGGGACACGGGGTGTCTCCCGGACGCGCGGGGCGACGGACCGGCGCCGATCCGGTCTGCGTGACGGGCGTGGGGACGTACCTGGTTACGGTCGGTCGTGGGGGCATTGCCGATCGGTGCGCCCATCCTGGCCGTACCCGCTCGGATCTGTCAATGATCTGTCCGGACGGACACGGGCTGTCACAGCACGGGTGACGCCGGTGTCCTCTCCCGACGGTCGACGCGGGGACCCCGCGACGCCTCAGGACGCCGACCGGTAGTGACCGGTGAGCCGGCCCAGCTTCATCGCCAGGTGCAGGCACAACCGCTCGTTGCCGTCCTTGAGGTCGGTGTCGGCGAGCTGCTCGACCCGTTGCAGCCGGTAGTAGAGGGTGGTCCGGTGCAGCCGCAGCTTCTCGGCGGTGGCGTGGGCGTTGCCGGCCAGGTCGAGGTACGCCTCCAGGGTCTCCAGCAGCACCTGGTGGGCGTCGTCGCGCAGCAACCGCTCCAACCCGGGATGCACCCCGGCGACGTCGAGGTGCCGGCCGTCGAGCTGGGACAACACCCGGTAGATGCCCAGGCCGGCCCAGGAGACCACCGGACCCAGCGCCGGCAGCTGCACCCCCACCCGGGCCGCCTGCACCGCCTCCCGGTAGGACTGCACCGCGTCGACCAGCCCCGGGCGGGGCTGACCGATCCCGGTCACCGTCCGCTCCACCGAGGACAACCCCCGGGTCGCCTGCCGCAACGCCTCGTCGAGATACCCGGCGGCGGCCTCCGGGGCGGGCCGGCCGGCGATCCGGCCGCCGCAGATCAGCAGCACCCCGTGGTCGGGCCAGACCATGTGCAGCGACTCCCGGACGCCGAGCCACCGGCGGGTCGCCACCAGCGCCTGCTCCAGCGCGATCCGGGCCACCTCGTCGGGGTGCCGCCCGTCGGCGGGGGCGAGTTGGGCCACCACCGCCGTGGTGGGGCCGTCACCGGCGACCGTGCCCTCCTCCAGCAGCGCCCGGACGGCGTGCGCGCGGGCCTGCGGGCTCTCCACCAGCAGCGTCCGGGTGGCCTCGGACTCCCGCTGCGAGGCCAGCTCGCCGAGCAGGTTCTCCCGGTAGAGGGCCAGCGACAGGTCGGTGAACGCGCCGGTCGCGGTGGCGATGTCGGCGTCGGTCATCGACCCGTCGTCGTCGATGAACCAGACGAAACCGAGCAGCAGGTCGTCGTGCCAGATCGGCACGCAGACCCGGGGGAGCAGGTCGAGGTCGACGTCGGCCGGGGTACGCACCGGCTCACGGGCGGTGAGCACGCCCATCCGGCGGAACCAGGCGATCACCTCCGGGGTGGTCTGCCGGCGCAGGATCGACATCCGGCGCACCTCGTCCATCGGACCGTCGTGTTCGCTGTAGACGACCACCCGCTGCCGCCGGTCCTCGATGAGGGCGGGACGCCCCACCCGCGCGGCGACGGCGTCGACTATGCGCTGAAGCTCACCATGCATGGATCTCCCCTGGTTGGCTGCGCGGCAGGGGGTGCGGCAGCCGGTGCCCTACCCTGTGCGGCCGGTGGGCCTGTGCGCAAGGTCCACCGGGGATCTACCGACAAAAGGACGGCCCCCACGGCGACTGTTCCGGCAATTGTCCGAAGCACCGTGGTGATCGACGATCGTAAGGTTCCGGTGCGGTGGGCAGCGGGCCGCCGGCGCGCAGGAGGGAACGCCCGAGTGACAGCTGGTAGGCCCTGGCGGGGGGTGCTGGTCGCCATCACGACGCCGTTCCGCGACGACCTCGGCGTCGACTTCGACCGCCTGCAGGAGCACGTGCGCTGGTTGGCCGAGGCGGGCTGTCACGGGGTGACCCCGTGCGCGTCGGTGGGGGAGTACCGGGCCCTGTCCGACGACGAACGTGCCGACGTGGTGCGGGCGACGGTGCAGGCCGCGCCGCCCGGCTGCGCGGTGCTGCCCGGGGTCGGCGGGTACGGCAGCCGGCAGTCCCGCCGTTGGGCGGAGCAGGCCGCCGCCGCCGGGGCCCACGGGGTACTCGCCCCACCCCCGGACGGCTATCCCGCCGGCGACGCCGACGTGGTCGCCCACTACCGGGAGGTGACCGCCGTCGGCCTGCCGGTGGTGGCCCACAACGACCCGTACGACACCCGGGTGGACCTCACCCCGGAACTGCTGGCCCGGGTCGCCGAGACCGACGGGATCGTCGCGGTCGAGGAGTTCTCCGGCGACGTGCGCCGGGTGCACCGGATCAGGGACCTCTGCCCGCACGTGGACGTGCTGGCCGGAGCGGACGACGTACTGCTGGAACTGGTGCTGTGCGGGGCCCGGGGCTGGGTGTCCGGCCTGTCCAACGCGCTGCCCCGGCCGGCCCTGCGGCTGTACGACCTGTGCGCCGCCGGTGACCTGGCCCGCGCGTTGCCGCTCTACGCCGAGCTGCACCCGGCCTTCGGCTGGGGCTCCCGGCCGGAGGCGGTGCAGGCGATCAAACTGGCGATGGACTGCGCCGGGCGGTTCGGTGGCCGGTGCCGCCCGCCGCGTGGTCCGCTGCCGCCGCCGGCCGCCGCCCGGCTGCGCCGGGACCTGGTCCGGGCCCTGTCGGTCACCGTCGATCCGGTCACCGACGGTCGTCCCCGCTGAACGCCGTGGCCGGCCGCGACCCGGCGCGGGTCCTTCAGGTGTCGGAAGCCGCCGGGCCACCTGCCGACATCTGCACGGTGACCGGCCCCGGCCCGTCCTCCTAGATTCGCTGCGCGGCCCGGTGTGCGGGCGTCCCGGCAGCCACCCCTCGGGACTCCGGTCACCGGCGGCCGCGTCCCTCCCGACGAGAGGTGAACCCGTGCACCGTGCTCCCCGCAACACCCCCCGACTGCGGCGTCGCGTACTGGCCGCGGTCCTGGCCGGCACGCTCGTGGCGACCGCCGCGACGCAGGCCGCCGCGGCCCCGGCCAACCCGGCCGGCGGCACCGCGCCGTTCCAGGTCCTCGACCCGCAGGCCTGGCAGAACCCCGACACCATGACCTGGGACGACTATCAGGCGGTGCCCGGCAAGAACTGGGCCGACCCGAGCGTGCGGGGCTCCCTCCGCAACTTCAAGATCGCCCTGGTCGCGCTCGACTATCCGGACCAGACGTTCGCGGTGACCCAACGGGCCCGCTCGACGGTCTTCGGCAACCCCCAGTCGGTCGCGGCCAACATCCCCCGCGCCGACGTGCCGAAGTTCTACCAGGACTTCCTCAACACCCCGAACACCCTGAACAAGGGGCACACCCTGCACGAGTACTGGATGCAGGACTCCAACGGGCGCTACGGCGTGGACCTGGCCGGGTTCGGGCCGTACCAGATGCCGGCGAAGTCCTACCAGTACGGGCTGGACAACAGCTTCAACCCCGGCGCCTGCCCGAGCGGGGAGGCCTGCAACAAGAACATCCGCACCGACGGGCTGGGCGCGTGGCGGGCGGCGGTCGGTGACGCGGTCGCCAACCAGTACGAGCTGGTCTTCATCCTCAGCGCCGGGCAGGACGAGTCGTCCACCTGGCAGGAGTTCGGGCAGATGATCTTCCAGAACAAGGAGGACGTGCCGGACTCCTGGGGCCCGCCGGACCCCAACCTGCCGAACTGGGCGAAGACCCGCTACGTGGAGTGGACCTCGTGGAAGGCTGCGGCGACGCTGTGGCCAAACGCCGGCGGCGGCTCCTCCACCCAGGGGGAGAGTTCCGGCATGGGGGTGTACGCCCACGAGCTGACCCACCTGCTCGGCATCGGCGACAACTACAACAACCCGTACGGCGAACCGTTACGCCGGGCGTACACCGGCATCTGGAGCATGATGTCGCGCGGGTCGTTCAACGGGCCCGGCGGCCCGCACACCCGCTGGCAGATCCCGCCGACCAACGGCGGCTCGATGGGTTCGCTGCACACGGTGCGGGACAAGCTCAAGATCGGTCTGCTCGGTGAGGAACACGTGCTGCGGCTGTCCCGGGAGGCGCTGGCCTCATCCGGGCTGGTCACCGCCCAGGTGACCGCCCGCGCGGTCGACGCCGGCCCGAAGGGGCTGACCGGGGTGAACATCGCCCTGAACAAGGACCTCTCGCCGGCCTGCACGGTCGCCACGAACCCGCTGTGCGACGGCGGGAGCTTCAACAACTACACCGTCGAGGTCGTCGACCGGATGGGGGCGGACTCGTTCACCCCGGACCGGGGCGTGCTGCTGAGCAAGACCAAGAACGCCGACAGCGCGCCGTTCCAGTGGGTGGTGGACGCCAACCCGCAGGACATCGACATGATCGACTTCTACCGGCCGGACGGCACCCCGCAGAAGATCACCATGGGTGACTACCGGCAGCTCTCCGACGCGCTGTTCCACGCCGGGGCGGACACCGGCAGCCAGTACGAGTACGTCGACGAGGCCAACCGCCTGCACTTCTACATCATCGACCTCAAGCGGGACGCGGCCGGCTCGCTGTCGTACACGGTGGCGGTGCGGTCGCTGGACGGCACCGGGGGGCCGAGCACCCACGGCGTGACCCTGGGCAAGGGTGAGGTGACCAGCACCGGCAAGCCCACCAACCGGGGCGTGACCTGCTCGTTCGAGCTGACCAACAGCGGCACGTACTCGGCCGGCGGCCAGCAGCACCCGGAGGACGCCACCGCGTACCTGAAGTCGGACGTCTACCGGCTCTCGGCGGAGGTGGCCGGCAAGGGCTGGCGGACCTGGCTGCCCAACCGGCTGGCCACCGCCCAGTTCGGCAAGTCCACCACCGTCCGGGTGTCGGTGGGGGCCACCGCCGCCGCGGCGGACACCGGCTTCGTCAAGCTCACCGCGACCTCGGAGAGCGACCCGTCGAAGACGGTGACCAAGCAGTGCCGGGTGGAGAAGTCCTGACCGGATTCGACCGACGCCGTGGGTCCGTGGTGGCGCAGGCCGCCACGGACCCACGGCACGGGTGGGGAGGAGACCACGTGCGGCTGACCACGAGCGCCCGCCACGGCGTCGGCGCGCTGGCGATCCTGCTGCTGGCCGGGGCCGCCGGCTGCGGTGGCCCCGACGCCGAACCGGAGGCGGTCACCCCGACCACCGTCCGGGTCCTGGTCCGCGACATCAACATCCGGGCCGAGGGGGTGGACTGCGCCGGCACCGGACCGTACCTCTACTTCCACCACCGGGCGCCGTTCCGGGTGCTCGACCCCGACGGGGCGGCCCTGGCGACCGGGACGCTGCCGGCGGGTACGGCGGTGGCCGCGTTCGCCGAGGACCTCGAGGTGGAGCGGGTGCCGACCTACTGCGAGTTCGCGGTGCCGGTGCGGGTGCCGCAGCGCGCCGGGTACCGGCTGGAGGTGGCCGGGCGGCCGGCGCTCGACCTGACCCCGGACACCAGTGAGGGTCCGGCGCTGGTCGCGGTGGTGCCGGCGTGAGGAGGCTGCTCGCGCCGCTGCTGGCGGTGCTGGTGCTGGCCGGCTGCACCGCCCGACCGGCCGACGGGCCGGCACCGGCGGCGCTCGCCGGGG
>NZ_JACGMO010000055.1:0-46061 GCF_015354745.1 Micromonospora sp. S-DT3-3-22 | reverse complement strand
CCGGACGGCCCGACGCCCGGCCCCGGAGCGGGCGGGGACGCAGGCTGCCGGTTCGCGGCCCGCTGCCCGTACCGGGTCGACGCCTGCACCCGGCAGCGCCCGCCGCTGGTGCCGACGGCCACCGGCGTGCTGAGCGCCTGCCTGCGGCACGCCGACCTGGGGTCGGCGGCGCGCACCGCACCGGCGACCCCGGCGGGCGCCTCCCCGCCACCCTGACCGCATCCCGCACCGTCCGCACCCGCAACCCCTCGACACCGGCATCCGCCGGGAAAGGATGGCCATGTTCGCGCATCGTCCGCGCCGGAGCGTCCACCAGGTACGGCTCCTGGTCGCCGCCGCGCTGCTCACGGTCGGCTCGCTGACCGCCTGTTCCGGCACCGCCGAGGAGGGGGGCGGCGGCGACGACGCCGTCCTGACCATGGCGGTGGCGGCCCCGCCGACGCTCGACCCGTACAAGGCCAACATCGACCTGAACAACATTCCGACGGTGGCGCTGGCGTACGCCCCGCTGATCCGGATGAACGCCGACCGGACGTTCACCGGCGAGCTGGCCGAGTCGTTCGGCTACGTCGACCGGCAAAACAAGGTCTTCCAGCTCAAGCTGCGGCCGGGGCTGACCTTCGCCGACGGCACCCCGCTGGACGCCCCGGCGGTCGTCAAGTCGCTGGAGTACATGCGGACGGTCAGCCCGAAGGCGAAGACCTGGGCGGCCACCATCGCCAGCATCACCGCGCCCGACGCGGCCACGGTGGTGGTCACCAACAGCAGCCCGAACCCGGTGATGCGGCAGCTGTTCAGCCAGGCGATCCTCTCCGGTTCGGTGGTCTCCCCCGCCGGGCTGACCGACCCGGGCCAGCTCGCCCAGCGGACCTTCGGCGCCGGCCCCTACCAGCTCGACCCGGCCGGCACCGTGGCCGGCGACCACTACACCTACCTGCCCAACCCCCGGTACTGGAACAAGGACGGGCAGCACTGGAAGAAGGTCGTGGTCCGGGTGCTGCCGGACGCGAACGCCACCGTGCAGGCCATCCAGGCGGGCCAGATCGACTACGCCGCGCTCAACGCCGACGCCGGGCCGGCGGTCGCCGCCGCCGGGCTCAAGCACATCACGGCCAGCGTGGCGGTGCTCGGCATGGTGCTCGCCGACCGCGACGGCACGGTCGCCGCGCCGCTGCGCGACGTGCGGGTACGCCAGGCGTTGAACCACGCCATCGACCGGGCCACCATCGCCAAGACGATCTTCGGCGAGTTCGCCCACCCGACCAGCCAGATCGCCGCCCCCGGCTTCGACGGCTACCAGGCGGCCCTGGACGACCGCTACCCGTACGACCCGGACCGGGCGAAGGCGCTGCTCACCGAGGCCGGTTACCCGAACGGCTTCACCGTCAAGGCCGAGGCGCACACCCCGGGCATCGCCGCCGTGGCGCAGGTGGTGGCCGGGCAGTGGAAGAAGATCGGGGTGACCGTGGAGCTGACCACCGACACCCAGGTGCCGCAGTGGCTGGAGCACGTGATGTCCCGCAAGTTCCCGGTCACCGCGTTCGGCTACGGCAACCTGCCGACGTACCTGTCCTCACTGGACTTCATGCGGCCGGTCGCCAACCCGTTCAACCCGTACGCCACGGACGACGCGCAGCTGCGGCAGGCGCTGGACCGGGCGATCGCCGAGCCGGACCCGGCCACCCAGGCGGGGCTGTTCCAGCAGGCGGTGGCCCGGCTGACCGACCTGGCCTGGTTCGCCCCGGTGGTCCGGATGGACGGCATCGCGGTGACCGGCTCCCGGGTCGCCCCGCTGGAGGCGGCGGCCGACAACGGCCTGCCGAGCGTGGTGACGGTCCGCCCCGCCACCTGACGGGCGGGACGGCCAGACGGCACGCACGGAGGTGTCTACCTCCCCCGCCTCTGCCACGATCTATTGGTAATAGGCAGTACCGCTATTGGTAACAGTCAGTACCGGTATCCGTCGCCGCGCAGTCCGGCGGCGCCCATAGCCGTCGGAGCCGCAGATGCGCGTGCTGATCACCAGCGCACCGATGCACGGTCATCTCTTCCCGCTCGTGCCGCTCGCCTGGGCGCTGCGGGCGGCGGGGCACGAGGTGCTGGTCGCCTGCACCGAGCACTTCGTGCCGACGGTGACCCAGGCGGGTCTGCCGGCGGTCTCCAGCGGGCCGGGGATGGACATCCGTGACCTGATGCGGCCGGACGCGCCGCACGGCATCGAGGACGACCCCTACGGACACGGCGAGGTCTTCGCGACAATGGCGTCGCGGAACCTCGCCGGCACCCTGGCCACCGTCCGCTCCTGGCGACCGGACCTGGTGCTCGCCGAGCGTTCCGAGTACGCCGGCCCGGTGGCCGCCCGCGCCGAGGGCGTCCCGTACGTCGAGCTGCACTGGGGGGTCGCGGAACTCGTCGAGTACCGGGCCGCCGCCGAGACGGTGCTCCGGGGTGACCTGCACCGGCTCGGGTTGACCCGGCTGCCCCGGGCCGACCTGGTGCTCGATCCGTGGCCGCCCAGCCTGCGGCTGCCGCACGCGCGGGCGCACCTCGGGCTGCGGCCGGTGCCGTACAACGGCGCCGCCCGGGTGCCGGAGTGGCTGCTCGACCCGTCGTCGCGGCCCCGGATCGGGCTGACCATGGGCACCGTCCTGCCGCAGCTGACCGGCGGCGGGATGGGTGGCCTGCTCGGCGGGCTGGTCGAGGAGTTGGCCGTCCTCGACGCCGAACTGGTCCTCGCCATCGACGACGAGGCCGCCCGGGAGCTGCCGCCGCTGCCGTCGGCGGTCCGCCACGCCGGCCGGATTCCGTTGTCGGAGCTGGTGGCGACCTGCCGGTTGCTGATCCACCACGGCGGGCAGGGTTCCGCCCTGACCGCGCTGGCGGCGGGCTGCCCGCAGATCGTGCTGCCGAAGTTCGACGACGCGTTGGAGAACGCGGAGGCGATCGCCGCCGCGGGCGTGGGGGTGGCCGTCCGGCTGGACGCGGCCACCCCGCGCGGGGTGGCCGACGCGGCCGGCCTGGTCCTGGGCCGGCCCCGGTTCGCGGTCGCGGCCGCGGCGGTGGCCCGGGAGGTCGCGGCGCAGCCGTCCCCGGCCGAGACCGTCGCGGCGCTGGAGCGGCTGGTCCGGCGGGACACCGCCGACGCCACCCCGGTCGGCGGGTCGTCCGCCCGGTGGCGTCGGTGAGCACCGCCCGCCACCACGGGTCCCCGGCGGTCACCGGGCCGGACCACGCCCGGTCCGGTCCCGCCACCGGTACGCACACCTGTCGCGATCATGAGGAGGAATCGGGGCATGAGTGACCGTAGAGCGCTGCTGCTCGACGAGGTCCGCAAGTTCCACCAGGACGTGCAGCCCAACCAGCCGTTCATCCCGGGGGTGACCGAGATCTGGCCCTCCGGGGCGCTGCTCGACGCCGAGGACCGGGTGGCGCTGGTGGAGGCGGCGCTGGACATGCGGATCGCGGCCGGCCCGCTGGCCCGCAAGTTCGAGTCGGAGTTCGCCCGCAAGCTGCACCGTCGCAAGGCCCACCTGACCAACTCCGGCTCGTCGGCGAACCTGCTGGCGGTCAGCGCGCTCACCTCGGACCTGCTGGAGGACCGGCAGCTGCGCCCCGGCGACGAGGTGGTCACGGTGGCCGCCGGGTTCCCCACCACGGTCAACCCGATCCTGCAGAACGGGTTGGTGCCGGTCTTCGTCGACATCGACCTGGGCACCTACAACACCTCGGTGGAGCGGGTCGCCGCGGCGATCGGCCCGAAGACCCGGGCCATCATCCTGGCCCACACGCTGGGCAACCCGTACCCGGCGCGGGAGATGGCCGAGCTGGCCGACGCGCACGACCTGTTCTTCGTGGAGGACAACTGCGACGCGGTGGGCTCCACGTACGACGGTGAGCTGACCGGCACGTTCGGCGACCTGTCCACGGTCAGCTTCTATCCCGCCCACCACCTGACCATGGGCGAGGGGGGCTGCGTGCTCACCTCGAACCTGGCGCTGGCCCGGATCGTGGAGTCGCTGCGCGACTGGGGCCGGGACTGCTGGTGCCCGCCGGGCGAGTCGAACACCTGCCTGAAGCGGTTCAAGTACCAGCTCGGCACGCTCCCCCAGGGCTACGACCACAAGTACATCTACTCGCACGTCGGCTACAACCTGAAGGCCACCGACCTGCAGGCCGCGCTGGGGCTGACCCAGCTGGCCAAGCTGGACGAGTTCACCGCGCTGCGTCGGCGCAACTGGCGTCGGCTGCGTGAGCGGCTCGACGGGGTGCCGCACCTGCTGCTGCCCGAGGCCACCCCGAACAGCGAGCCGAGCTGGTTCGGGTTCGTCATCACCGTCGACCCGGGCGCGCCGTTCAGCCGGTCCGAGCTGGTGGCGTTCCTGGAGGACCGGCGGATCGGCACCCGGCAGCTGTTCGCCGGCAACCTGACCCGGCACCCGGCGTACCTGAACCAGCGTTACCGGGTGGTCGGCGATCTCACCAACAGTGACATCGTCACCGAGCAGACGCTCTGGGTCGGCGTCTATCCGGCGCTCACCGATGAGATGATCGACTATGTCGGAGCGTCGATCTTGGAGTTCGTCGCCGACCGGGGGTGAGGGGCGGAGAAAACACCCGACGACGAGAAGACGAATTCCATTTCGTCGGCCCCGCCGGCCGTCCGACCCGATGCCACCAGCCCACCGGAGAAAACGACGCGACACCCGACCGCCGCGCCGACCTACCCGCACTGAGCTGCGGTTCTGTAATGTGTCGAAGCGGCGATGCTGGTTTCGACCTACTGGTGGGACAATCATCTCCGACCTTGGAGGTGCGGTGAAGTATCTGATCCTGATCAGCCACAACGAACAGGCTCGTGACGCGTGGCAGGGCATGTCCGACACCGAACGGCAGATGGGTGTCAAGGCCCACGCCGCCCTCGTCGACGAGTTGACCGCGACCGGTGAACTCGTCGTCTCCGAGGCGTTGGCCGACCCGTCCACCGCCCGACGGGTCCGGGTGGAGCGTGGCCGGACGACCGCCACCGACGGCCCCTTCCCCGAGGTGAAGGAGTACCTCGCCGGCTTCTACCTGGTGGAGTGCGCGAGCATCGAGCAGGCGGTGGCGCACGCGGCCCGGATTCCCGAGGCGCAACTCGGCCTGGTCGAGGTGCGCCCGGTCCTCGACGCCGCCCAGGCGGACGCGTGACCGTTACCACGGAGGTCGAGGACCTGCTGCGCGAGCACGCGCCGCAGGTGCTCTCCACCCTGGTACGCCTGCACGGCGGCTTCGACACCTGCGAGGACGCCGTCCAGGAGGCGCTGCTCGCGGCGGCCGTGCAGTGGCCCGAGGAGGGGCTGCCGGCCAACCCCCGGGGCTGGCTGACCACGGTGGCGTCCCGCCGCTGGACGGAACTGTGGCGCAACGACGCCGCCCGCCGTCGCCGGGAACGGGCGGTGGCGGCGCTGACCGGCCCGGAGCCCGGCCCGGTCTCCGCGGTCGACGACACGCTGACCCTGCTGATGCTCTGCTGTCATCCGGCGCTGACCCGGGCCTCCCAGGTGGCGCTCACCCTGCGGGCGGTCGGCGGGCTGAGCACCGCCGAGATCGCCCGGGCCTTCCTGGTGCCGGAGTCCACCGTCGCGCAGCGGATCAGCCGGGCCAAGCAACGCATCCGGGCCAGTGGCATCGAGTTCCGGATGCCCGCCCCCGAGGAACGCCCGGCGCGGGTGGCCGCCGTGATGGAGGTCCTCTACCTGATCTTCAACGAGGGGTACACGGCCAGTTCGGGGCCGGCGCTGAACCGGATCGAGCTGACCGCCGAGGCGATCCGGCTGACCCGGCAGCTGCACGAGCACCTGCCCGACGACCCGGAGGTCACCGGGCTGCTGGCGCTGATGCTGCTCACCGACGCCCGCCGGCCGGCCCGCACGGCGCCTGACGGGGCGCTGATCCCGCTGGCCGAGCAGGACCGGTCCCGGTGGGACGGGCGGGCGATCGCCGAGGGCGTCGCACTGATCACCCGTACCCTGGCCAGCGCACCGGTCGGTCCGTACCAGGTGCAGGCGGCGATCGCCGCGGTGCACGACGAGGCGACCCGGGCCGAGGACACCGACTGGCCGCAGATCCTCGGCCTCTACAACCTGCTGCGTCGCATCGCGCCCGGCCCGATGGTCGCGCTCAACCGGATCGTGGCGGTGGCCATGGTGGACGGCCCGCAGGCCGCGCTCGCCGAGCTGACCGCCGCCGAGGCCGACCCGGTGCTCGCCGGCAACCACCGGGTGCACGTGGTCCGGGCACACCTGCTCGACCTGCTCGGCGACCGGGACGAGGCCCGGCGGTACTACCTGCTGGCCGCCCGGTCCACCCTCAGCGTCCCGGAGCAACGTTTTCTGCGGCTGCGCGCCACCCAGCGGTCCTGACCCGGCGACAAATGGCCGGGCGCAATGCCTGCCGGCGCGCCGAAATCGACGTGGGACAACGACGAATCAGCCGGAAAGGCCGAAAGGCCGATGCCGGCAACCAAAAGATGAAACAATTTTGCCGCAAGTGCGGATGACCATGATTGTCTATGCTTTATAGCCTCCAGGTAGCGGTCGACGGCAACTCCCTCAGTGCCGTCCGGCCGGTCGGGCCGGAACGCGCACCACGGTGTCCGGAACGGCCGGCGCCGCCCATTCCCGACGCCCGACGAACGCGCGGAATCGGGACGGACCCGAGACCGCGGGTAGTGGAGAGCAGAGCATGGCCATCCCCTCGACCCCTGTCCCCGGCGCCGCCACGAGCGCCACCGAACGCCTGCACGCCCTCGACGCGGTACGCGCCGGAGCCCTGCTCCTCGGCGTCGTGCTGCACACGACGCTGTCCTTCCTGGAGCCCCGCACCTGGGTCGTGGGGGACGTGTCGACGAGCCCGGTGATGAACGGCACCTACTTCGTCATCCACGTGTTCCGGATGACGCTGTTCTTCCTGATCGCCGGCTTCTTCGCCCGGCTGGTGCTGCACCGGCGCGGCACCGGCGGCTTCGTCCGCAACCGGGCGGTCCGCATCCTCGCCCCGCTGGTGATCTTCTGGCCGCTGGTGATGGCCTCCACGGTGGTGGCGATCATCATCGCGGCGAACCTGGCCGGCGAGGAGGTCCCGGGGGCCACCCCGATGACCCCGAGCACGTTCCCGCTGACCCACCTGTGGTTCCTCTACTGGCTGCTGGTGCTCTACGTGCTGGCGCTGGCCGTCCGGGCGGTGGTCAACCTGCTCGACGCCGACGGCACCCGGCGCAGCCGGCTCGTCGACCCGATCGTGCGGACCGTCGTCGCCCGGGACCTCACCCCGCTGGTCGTCGGCGCCCCGCTGTGCGTGGCCTTCCTGCTCAAGCAGGACTGGCTGCTCTGGTACGGCGTGCCGCCGGCCGAGAACGGGCTGATCCCCAACCCGGTGGCGTTGGTCGCCTACGGGTGCGCGTTCGGTTTCGGTTGGCTGCTCCAGCGCCAGGTGGACGTGATCCGGGTGTGGGAGCGGCGCTACCCGCGCAACCTGGTGGCGGCGGTCGTGCTGACCGGCGTCGCGCTGGCGATGGTGGGGCTCACCCCGGACACCGAACCCGAGGCGCTGGGCTGGCACAAGGTCGTCTACGCGGTGGTCTACACGCTCGCCGTCTGGGCCTGGACGATGGGCCTGATCGGCGCGGCGATGCGCTACCTGTCCCGGCCGAACCCGTCGATCCGGTACGTGGCCGACGCGTCGTACTGGGTCTATGTCGTCCACCTCCCGCTGGTGATGGCGTTGCAGGCGGCGGTGTCGCAGGTGGCGCTGCCGTGGTTCGTGAAGTTCCCGGCCATCCTGTTGGTCACCTACCCGGTCACCCTGCTCAGCTACCGCTACCTGGTCCGGTACACGTTCATCGGCGCCCTGCTCAACGGCCGGCGACGCCGCCGGGACGAGAAGCCGGCCACCGAGGCGGCCGTGCCGCAGGCCGCCGCCCGCTGACCTGCGCCCCCGCTCGCCGGGCCGCGTGACGTGGTGGTCGCGCGGGCCGAGTCAGCCCCGCCGGAAGGGGGATCCGGCGGGGCTGACGCCTGCCGGGGGGACGGCAGGCTTCTCCGGCCCGGACCGGGGGGACGGTCCAGGTGGCGCGGCGGGGCCGGGTGCGGCCGGCCCCGGGGTGCCGGCCGGCCCGGTGGGAGGGCCGGCCGGCACGTCCCGCACGGACCCGGGGGGGTGGGTCAGGTCGGGACGGGAACGACGTCCGGGCTGCGGCAACGGCCCGGACGCCGACCGGTCAGCGTCCGGGCGGAGCGCTGGACCGGTCGTCGGTGGAGGTGCCGGCGGTGCTCGGGTCACCCGACGGGGTGTCCGCGGTGGCCGACGGGGCGTCGGCCGGCGTCTGGGCGGCCGGCTCCGCCCAGTCGCCCTGGAGACCGATCTTGTCCAGCAGCAGGAGCACGATGACGGCGACGACCACGAGCAGCACCGCCGACACCCGGTACGACAGCACGTAGCCCTCGGTGGCGGCGACCCTCGCGTTCACCCCCTCGGCGAGCCGGTCCCCGCCGAGCCGCAGGGCCAACGCCACCAGCACCGACAGGCCGAGCGCGCCACCGACCTGCTGCATCACGTTCTGCATGGCGGAGGCGAGCCCGGTGTCCTGGGTGCCCACCTTGTAGAGCGCGGTGTTGGCGGTGCCGGGCATCGCCAGGCCGAAGAACAGGCCCAGCACCAGCATGCCGGGCAGGATGCCGCTGGCGTAGTGGGTGTCCACGGAGATCCCGCTGAGCAGCAGCAGACCGGCGGTCACGCCGAGCAGACCCACGATGATCACCGGCTTGACGCCGAACTTCGGGATCATGCCGGTGGACAGCCCGACGCCGAAGGCGATGCCCAGGCCGACCGGGATGAAGGAGAGGCCGCCCTTGAGCGGCGAGTAGCCGAGCACCTGCTGCTCGAAGAGGGTGGTCAGGAAGGTGAAGCCGAAGAAGGCGCAGGAGAGGGTCAGGCCGACCAGGTAGCCCACCGCGCGGGTGCGGTTGGTGAAGAAGCGCAGCGGGATCAGCGGCGCGGCGGCCCGCGACTCGATCAGCAGCATCAGCCCGATCAGCAGCAGCCCACCGAAGAGCGGCAGCAGCACCTGCGTCGACAGCCAGGACCGCTCGGCGGCCTGGAGCAGGCCGTAGACGATGGCCACCAGACCGGCGGTGGCGGTCAGCACACCGGCGAAGTTGAACTTCTGCCCGGTGCGCTCCATCCGGGTCTCGCCGACCAGCCGGCCCACCAGGGCCAGCGCGATCACCGCGACCGGGACGTTGACGTAGAAGATCCAGCGCCAGCTGGCGTCGGCGACGATGAGCCCGCCGACGACCGGGCCGAGGGTGCCGGCCAGGCCGGACAGGCCACCCCAGATGCCGACCGCCTTGACCCGGTCGGCCGGGGCCGAGAAGAGCAGGAAGACGATGCCCAGCGCGGCCGGGGCGGCCAGCGCCTCGCCGACGCCCTGGAGGAAGCGGCTGTAGATGAGCATCTCGGGGTTCATCGCGGCGCCGGAGATGACCGAGGCGATGGCGAAGATGACCACGCCGGTGACGAAGATCCGCCGCCGGCCGAACAGGTCGGCGAGCCGGCCGCCGAACAGCAGCAGCCCGCCGGCCATCAGGACGTAGCCGTTGACGACCCAGGCCAGCCCGGTGCGGGACATGTCGAGCTCACCCTGGATGCGCGGCAGCGCGACGCTGACCACGGTCATGTCGATGACGAACATGAACTGGACGAAGCCGAGCAGCGCCAGCGCCTTCCACCGACGGGGATCCGGCCGGTCCGCGGACGCGTCCAGCGCCTCGTCCGAACTCGGTGTGGTACCGGTGCTCATGGTGCCCTCCTCGACATCGACGCACGTCGCATGTGCTTCTGCCTGGATGTCGAAGCTGGCTCGTTGGTTTCGACATACGGGTAAGCAAATAGTTCGAGCCTTCAGGAGGCACCCATGAAGTACCTGATCATGATCAGCCACAACCAGCAGACCCGGGACGCCTGGCAGAACATGTCCGACAGCGAGCGGGAGACGGGCTTCAAGGCGCACATGTCGCTGGTGGAGGATCTGGCCGAGTCGGGCGAGCTGATCGTCTCCGAGGCGCTCGCCGACCAGGGGCAGGCCAAGAAGGTCCTGGTCAGCGACGGCAAGGTCAGCACCACCGACGGCCCGTTCCCCGAGGTCAAGGAGTACGTCGCCGGGATCTACCTGATCGAGTGCGACACCATCGAGCAGGCGGTCGGGCACGCCGCCCGGATCCCCGAGGCCAACTTCGGCCTGGTCGAGGTCCGTCCGGTGCTCGGTGCCGGTGGCCCCGACATGTGACGACCCGCACACGCGGCGGACCCGCGGCACCGACCGGTGCCGCGGGTCCACTTCGTCCGGGCCGTCCACCGCGGCGGACGGGCCAACTCAGATGTACGGCGAGTTGGGCTCCAGCCCGCAGAGCACCCGGCCATAGAGTTCGAGGTTCGTCGACGGGACCATCAGCGCGTGCAGGTTGACCGCGTACATGTCCCGTACCACCCGCTGCATCGGGGCCTGACGCAGGATCGACGAGCCACCGCTGGCCATCCCGAGCAGGTCCACGGCGGCCCGGCCGAGCTGGCAGATCGCCCCGATGTCGGCCCGGGTCCGGGCCCGCTCCTCCAGCGTCCACGGCTCACCGCTGACGCCCTTGGCGTCGACCAGGCCGGTGATCCGCTGGGCGTGGAACTCGGCCTCGTCGATCTTCATGGTCGCCTCGGCGAGCTGGACGTGGGTGACCGGGGCCTCCCGCTGCGTCGCGTAGTCGGTGTAGGTGATCTTCCGGTCGAGCCGCTCCAGGAAGAACTCCCGCGCCGCCCGGGCCAGCCCGATCACCGTGCCGGCCGAGGAGGCGTTCGCCACCCCGAGCAGCGGGTTGCGGTACATCGGCAGGTCCCGGTTGAGCGCCGAGGCGCTCTGCCCCTGGAGCACGGCGGGCATCGGCACGATCCGCTCCTGCGGCACGAACACGTCCCGGGCCACCGTGGTGATGCTGCCCGACCCCTGTAGGCCGGCGGTGTACCAGTCGTCGACGATCTCCAGGTCGGACAGCGGCACCAGGGCCATCACCGGCCACTGGCTCACCCCGTCCGGGGCCGGGGCCATCGCGATGACCTCCTGCCAGTGGCTGTGCAGGGCACCGCTGATGAAACTCCAGCTGCCGTTGAGCACCATGCCACCGCCGGGCTTCGGGGTGCCGCTGGCCGACGGGCTCAACGTCCCGCAGATCCGCACGTCGGGGGTGGAGTAGACCTCGTCCTGCACCTCGTCGGGGAACATCCCGACCATCCAGCCGGGGATCGCCCACACCGACGCCGTCCAGGCCACCGAGCCGTCGCCCCGGCCCAGCTCCACCATCACCTCGTGCAGGGTGCGGGTGTCCGACTCGTACCCGCCGTAGCGGCGCGGCACCCGCATCCGGAACAGGCCGGCGTCGGCCAGCGCCTCGACCGTCTCGTCGTGCAGCCGCCGGTTCTCCTCCTGCCAGCCCGCGTGCTTGCGCAGCAGCGGCACCAGCTCACTGGCGCGGCGTACCAGTTCGTCCCTCGGGGGGGCCTCGGTCGCGCTGGTCATCTCACTCCTCCTGTGCGGTCACGGGTACGGTCGACGGACGGGACGCCGTCCACCGGGACGAACAAGGGGCGGGCGGTCACCGGGCGACCGCCTCGGCCTGCCGGGGCAGCGGCGCGACCCCGGCGATCAGGTCCGCCGCCTTCTCCGCGATGGCGATGACGGCGGCGTTCGGGTTGCCCCGGACCAGGGTGGGCATGACGCTGGCGTCGACCACCCGCAGCCCGTCCAGCCCGTTGACCCGCAACTCCTCGTCGACCACGGCGCCCATCGCGCAGGTGCCCGCCGGGTGGAAGATCGAGTGCGCGTACTGCCGGACGTAGTGCCGCAGGTCCTCGTCGGACTCCGAGGCCGGCGGGGCGAACTGCCCCTCGGTGTACGGGGCGAGCGCCTTCTGCTGTGCGATCCGGATGCCGATCCGGGTGGCCGCGACCGCGTCGTCGAGGTCACGCTCGTCCTGGAAGTAGTTGTGCACGATCTTCGGCTTGGCCGTCGGGTCGGCCGAGGCGAGCAGCACGTACCCCCGGCTGCGCGGGGCGATCATCGACGGGCCGTACGAGATCGAGTGGTGGGTGGGGGTGCCCAGCCCGCTGTCGGCGAACATCACCGGCGCGGCCAGGAACTCCGCGTCCGGGGCGGTCAGGTCGTCGCGGGTCCGCACGAAGCCGCCGGCCTCCGGCCCGTTGGCCGTCATCGGGCCGCGCCCCTCGGTCAGGAAGCGCTCCAGGTGCTCGGGCTGGTTGGCGGCGAGCAGGCTGATCGGCTGCGAGTGGGTGTAGACCAGCGGGATCAGGGCGTGGTCCTGGAGGTTCTGCCCCACCTGCGGCTGGTCCAGCAGCACCGGCACGCCGAGCGCGCCGAGCAGCGGGGCCGGGCCGACCCCGGAGAGCATCAGCAGCTGCGGCGAGTTGTACGCCCCGGCGGCGAGGATGACCTCCCGGGACGCGGTGACGGTCAGCGTGTCGTCCAGCCGGGTGCCGGTCACGCCGACCGCCCGGCCGTTCTCGATCAGCACCCGGTGCACGTGGACGTTGGTCTCCACGGTCAGGTTGGGCCGGTCGAGGGCGGGGTGCAGGAACGCGGTCGCGGTGCTCTCCCGGCGGCCGTCGCGCTGGGTGAGCTGGAAGAAGCCGAAGCCCTCCTGGGCGGCGCCGTTGAAGTCGTCGTTGACCCCGTAGCCGGCCTCGGTGGCCGCCTGGACGAACGCCGACGACATCGGGTTGTTGGCCCGTCCCTCGGAGACCGCCAGCGGCCCGCCGACCCCGTGGTACGTCGACGCGCCGCGCTCGTTGTCCTCGGAGCGCTTGAAGTACGGCAGCAGGTCGTCGAAGTCCCAGCCGGGCTGCCCCCAGCCGTCGAAGTCGCCGCGCGCGCCCCGGATGTAGACCATCGTGTTGATCGAGCTGGTGCCGCCCAGCACCCGGCCCCGGGGCAGGTAGACCCGCCGCCGGCCCAGCGCCGGCTCCTCGTGGGTGTCGTAGTCCCAGTCCAGGTGGGTGCGGAACAGGGTGCCGAAGGCCACCGGGACGTGGATGTTGTCGGCGGTGTCCCGGGGACCCGCCTCGATCAGGCACACCGTGACGTCGGGGTCCTCGGTGAGCCGGGCGGCCAGGACACACCCCGCTGATCCCGCGCCGACGATGACGTAGTCGTACACCACTGCACCCTCCAAGGTCAGGTTTCCGGTTGTCGGTCGCGGGTCACCGCGCCACCGGCGGGGACCGGGCGGTCCCCGCCGGGCGTGCCCCGAGGCCGTGGTGACCGTGATCGGCATCCCGTCGTCACCACGACCCCGGCAGTCGGGCGGTCGTCGTCGACCGCGCTTGCGTCAGCCCCTGATCGGGCTGCTCTGGTGCGAGACCAACCGGAGCTGGCCGTCGGGTTGGCGCAGCATCACCCAGGTGGCCCGGATGAAGTTCTCCGGCGCGATGTCGTCCTGGCCGGCCATGATGATGCCGCCCTCGGTCACCACCAGGGCGACGTCGTCGGTGAGGAAGGTGACCTCGACCGGCCAACCCTTCACCCGGGCGCCCCGCAGCGGCCCGGCGAAGCCCCGGGACATGTACGCCCGGATCTCCTCCCGGCTGGTGAGCTGCTCGTCGCGCATCAGCAGGCTGCCGTTGTCGGTGAACACGTCGGCGAACATGTCGGCGTCGTTGGCCGCCCAGGCCGCCTGGATGCGCATGGCCACCGTCAGCGCCGCCCGCTCGTCGGCGTCGGTGTACCCCCGGTAGTAGGACGGGTCCTCGGGGACACCCGCGGCGGCCAGCAGCGCCGAGGCGTCTCCCCAGGGTGCCATGGTCGTGGTCATCGGTCCCTCTTCTCCTCTCGTCGTCCAGGGCCGGGCCGACCCGTTCGTCGTCCCGGCCCTGGCCGGCCCGCTGGTCGCCCCCGGCTCGGGCCGGGGCCGTGTCAGCCGGTGATCGGGCTGCTCTGGTAGGAGGCGATCCGCCAGTCGCCGTCCCGCTTGACGACGACCCACATGATGCGGACGTTGTCGCCCGGGGCGAGGGCGGCGGCGTCGGCGTAGACGACCCCGCCGACGCTGACCGCCAACGCCATCGACTCCGAGACGACCTGGATCTCGCTGAACTCCAGGGTCAGCCGGGAGCCCTTGTACGGGCCGGCGAACAGCTCGCCGAGGTACGTCCGGATCTCGTCACGGCTCATCAGCTGGTTGTCGCCGACCAGCATGCTGCCGTTGTCGATGAAGAGGGAGGCGAAGCCCTCGGCGTCGTTGGCGTCCCACGCCGCCCGGCAGCGCAGCGGCGCGGTCAGCACCGCCCCTTCCACCCCGTTGGGGAAGTCGCCGTAGTACGAGGCCCACTGCTTGGCGCCGGCCACGAGCGACGCGCCCTCGGTGCTCATGCTGTCTCCTCCTGTCCGAGTGGGTGCCCGGTCACCAGCGCAGCGTCGCGCCGGCGCCGCGCGGGCTGTTCTGGTAGCCGGCGAGCTGCCACTTGCCGTCCCGCTTGACGACGACCCAGGTGGAGCGCACGGCCAACTCCTCCGCGATCTCCGTCTGGCCGGCGGCGAGGATGCCGCCGTGGGTACGGATCAGGGCGGCGTCGTCGGCGATGATCCGGACGTCGACCGGGCGGCCGGTGACCCCGGTGCCCTTGAACGGCCCGGCGTACGCGGCGGCCATGAACGCCCGGATCTCGTCGCGGCCCTTCTTGAACACGTCACCGGGCAGGATCATGACGCCGTCCTCGGTGAACGAATTCGCCACCCCGGCGGCGTCGTTGCGGGACCAGGCCTCCACCAGCCGCAACGGAACGGTGAGGACCTCCTTTTCCTGAGCGCTGGTGAACGACCCGTAATACGCGTCGAGCGCCTTTTCTCCGTCAATGGCCGGAGCCACCTGGGTACCAGTGGACATCGTGGTCGCTTCCTCTCCTGTGACTACTGCGGACAGTGGACACATTCACCCCCGAACGGTCCGTCCGTCCCCCCTATCCTCCGGCGGTGCGAGAGCGCTGACATCTCCCCGATTGCGATGTCGACGACCGTTTCCGAGAATCGGTTTTCCGGGGCCGGGACAGCGAAATGCCGTACCCCGGCCGGTGGTGCACCGGCCGGGGTACGGCGGGATCGCCGCAGGCGGGGGTCAGCCCACCCGCAGCGTGGCCGGGTCGTCGGCCGGGTCGTCGTCGGTCGGCTCCGCGGGGCGGAGACTGTCGACGATGTGGTCGGCCAGGGCGGCGATGGTCGGCTTGTTCCACAGGATGTTCGGCGGCAGCTCCAGGCCGTACCGGCCCTGTAGGCGCACCCGCAGCGCCACCGTCATCACCGAGTCGACCCCCAGCTCGACCAGCGGTCGGCGCAGCTCCAGGTCCTCGGCGGCCAGGCTCAGCTCGGCGGCGGCCTGCTCCCGCACGTCGGCGGTGACCAGCTCCCGCAGTTCCTGCTCCGGGGTGTCGGCCCAGTCGACGCTGAACGTCTGGCCGGTGCCGACCTCGGTGGTCGAGCGGGTGGCGGTCAGCTCCCGCAGCATCGGCAGCCGGGGGGCGTTGGTGGTCGGTGCCAGCACCCGCAGGATCGCGTGGTACGGGCTGTGGAACCGGTCGGCGAAGGCCCAGGCCCGGAACGCCTCGGTCACCGAGATCGCGTCCAGGCCCCGCGAGTTGGCCTCCAGCATGGTCGACGAGATCGACTCGGACATGCCCACCCCGCGCCAGGACGTCCAGCCGAGGCTGGTCGTCTCGGTGTGGCCGTCGGCGTGCCGGTGCGCAGCGAGGGTGTCCAGGAACGAGTTGGCCGCCGCGTAGGTGGTCTGCCCGGTCAGCCGGGTGAACTGCCCGCAGGACGAGAACATCACGAAGAAGTCCAGCGTGCCCGGGGGGAAGAGGCGGTGCAGCACCATCGCCCCGTTCACCTTGGGCCCGAGGACGTCGTGCAGCCCCTCACGGTCCACCTTGTCCACCATCGCGTCGCGGACCACCCCGGCGGCGTGCACGATGCCGCGTACCGCCGGCATGCCGTGCGAGGCCGGGTCGAGCGCCGCCGCGACCTCCACCGGGTCGGTGATGTCCAACGCCAGGGTCCGGACGGTCACCCCGAGCGCCTCCAGTTCGAGCACCCCGTCGATCTGCCGGCGGGTCCGCACGTCGTGGTCGTCGTCCCACCGTGCGCGCGGCGGCAGACCCCGGCGGCCGGCCAGCAGGATGCGCCGGGCCCCCCGGTCGGCCAGCCACCGGGCCACCATCAGCCCGAGCGCGCCGAGGCCACCGGTGATCAGGTACGTGTCGGTCGGCCGGCACTGCAACGCGGTGCCGTCGGCGGGCCGCTCGACCTGACCGAGCCGCTGCACCGCCACCGCACCGCCACCGTCGACGGAGACGATGTCCTCGTCGCCGGTGAGCCGGCGCAGGACCGTCGCCACCGTGGCGGCGGGGACGTCGGCGTCGTCGGCGAGGTCGACGACCCCGCCCCACAGGTCCGGGTGTTCCCCGGCGAAGATCCGGGCGATGCCCCACAGCGGGGCGTGGGCCAGCGACCGCTCCCCCACCGCCTGCCGGACACCCCTGGTCAGGCACCACAGCCGGGGCTGCGGCGCCGCCGGGTCGCCCCCGGCCGCCTGCGCCTCGATCAACGCCTGGGCGCTGCGGATCAACGTCCAGCCGCACCGCTCGGCGGCCTGCTCGGCCGACTCGTCGGCGTCGCCGACGCCCGGCGCGACCAGGACCGCGTCGCGCGGGGTGAGACCGACCGTGGCCAGCTCGTCCGGGCCGTCCACCCGCACCGTGCGCAGCCCGGTGCCGGCCAGCGCCCCGGCCAGGTCACCGGCGGCGGCGTCGTCACCGACGACGACCACCCGGAACAGGTCGGTGGCGACGCCGTCGACGTCGAGGTCCAGCGGCCGCCAGACCACCTCGTGCACCAGCTCGCGGGGGGCGGCCACCGCGCTGTCGGTGTCCGAGATGGCGGAGAACCGCAGGCCACGTACCTGGCAGACGACCTCGCCGTGCTCGTTGGCCACCTGCACGTCCACGGTGTCCTGCGGCGACCGCGGGGAGCGTACCGAGTGGACGGTGATGTGCGCCGGTGGTTCCCCCTTGAAGACCACCGACTCGATGTGCGAGGACATCCACTGGTGCCGGGCGTACTCCGGGGTGACCAGCACCGCGCTGATGGTCAGCGCGCCGTCGATGACGTGCGCCCAGCTGGTGGCGGTCTGCGCCGGCGGCGGCACGATGACGATGTCGGCGAGCTGCTCCTCGTCGTTGCGGCGCAGCTCCACCACGTCCCAGGGGAACGCGTAGCCGCCGACGCCCATCCGGCGGAACATCTCGTCGACCCGCTGCCAGGACCACTCCTGCGGGCACCGGGCCCGCACCTCGTCGGCGTCCACCCGGCCGTCGACCAGTTCGGTGCTCCAGTCGATGGTCGCCGTCGAGTGGGTGATCCACTCGTACTCCTCGTCGTCGACGACGGGGGCGCCGTCCTGCGGGGCGACCCGGGTGGCCAGCCGGGCGGTGTTCTCCGACAGCACGATCTGCACCACCCGGGGCGGTGCGACGGCCAGCGGCGTCCGCAGCACGATGTCGGCCAGCGCGGGCAGCCGGCCGTCCTCCCCGGCGGCCAGGGCGAAGCTGTTGATCAGTACGGCGGCCGGGGTGATCTCGACGTCGACCACCTCGTGGTCGAGCGGGTAGGGCCGCGAGGACATGTCCAGGTAGGTCTGCCACACCTGCCGGGGCGGCGCGCCGGAGACCGTCATCCGGCCGCCGAGCAGGCTGTGCCGCTCCGGGTCGTGACCCCCGCCGGGGCCGGACTCCGCCCGGGCCTCCGGGAAGATCCAGTACGGCCGGTGCTGCCAGGCCACCGACGGCATCGGCAGCAGCGCCCCGGTCGGGTGCAGCCGCCCCCAGTCCACCGCCGCGCCCGCGCAGTACAGCCGGGCCAGGCCGCCCAGCAGGGCGCGGACCTCGTCGGTGTCGCGGCGCAGGCTGTGCACCACGGTGGCGTCCTCGACGCCGAGGTGGGCGAGGGTCTCCCCGATGGAGTGGGTGACCACCGGGTGGGTGGAGACCTCCAGGAAGACCCGGTACCCGTCGGCGACCGCCGCCGTCACCGCGTCGGTGAACCGCACCGGCTCGCGCAGGTTCGCCACCCAGTACGCCCCGTCACGCGGGGCGGTCGACCGGGGGTCGGTCAGCGCGGTGCTGTAGAGGGTGGTCCGGGGCGTCTGCGGCCGCAGCGCGCCGGCCGCCGCGGCGACCTCGGCCACCGCCGCGTCGACGTGCGGGCTGTGGAAGGCGATGTCGCTGTCGACCCGCCACACCGCCACCCCCTCCTCCCGCCACCGGGTCACGATCTGCTCGACGGCCTCCCGGTCGCCGGAGAGCACCGTGGACGTCGGGCTGGCCGAGATGGCGGCGACCACACCGACCTGGCCGGCGAGCCGCTGCCGGGCCTCGTCGAAGCCGAGCCCGACCATAGCCATCCCGCCCTGGCCCTGGAGGCGTTCCAGGGCGCGCGCCCGCCGGCAGGCGAACCGGGCGGCGGCCAACACGTCCAGGCTGCCGGCGACGGCGGCGGCGGCGATCTCCCCCACCGAGTGCCCGATCACCGCGGCCGGGGTGAGCCCCCGGGCCCGCCAGGTCTGCGCCAGGGCGACCTGGGTGGCGAAGGTCAACGCCTGCACCTCCACCCCGCTCCACGGGCCACCGGCGGTGAGCGCCTCGCGCGGCGTCCAGCCGAGTTCCTCGCGGAACACCTCGGCCAGCGCGTCGACGGCGGCGGCGAAGACCGGCTCGTCGCGCAGCAACTGCCGGCCCATGCCCGCCCACTGCGCGCCGTGCCCGGAGAAGACCCAGACCACCGGGGCCGGGTCGGCCACCGTCCGGCCCCGGGCGGCCTGTGGGGTGGTACGGCCGTCGGCCACCTCCCGCAGCCGCTCGACGAGTTCCTCGGGCGAGGCGGCCAGCACGGCGGCCCGCTGCGGCAGGTGCGAGCGGCGGTGCGCCAGGGTGTGCCCCACCGACGGCAGGGACGCCCCCGGGTGCTCCGTCAGCCAGTCGGCCGTACGCGCGGCCAGCGCCGCCACCCCGGCCTCGGACATCGCCGAGAGCGGGTACACCGACGGCCGGGTGCCGGCGGTGGTCTCGGCCGACACCGTGCCGGCCGTCGCGTCGGCGGCCGTGGCCCCGGCCACGGCGGTCGGGGTGGGCGGCGCCTCCTGGAGGATGACGTGCGAGATGGAACCGCCGACGCCGTAGCTGGACACGCCGGCCCGACGCGGACCGTCACCGGCCGGCCAGGGCGACCGCTCACCGATCAGGCGCAGCCCGGAGCCGGCCCAGTCGAAGTCCGGGTTCGGCTCGCGGTGCAGGCTCGGCGGGATCTCCGCGTGCCGCAGCGCCAGCACCGCCTTGATCACACCGGCGATGCCCGAACCGGCCTCGACGTGCCCGATGTTGGGCTTCACCGAGCCGACCAGGCAGGGCGCGTCGGGGGCCCGGCCGGCGCCGAAGACGGCGGCCAGCGCCTTGGCCTCCTCCCGGTCGCCGACCGGGGTGCCGGTGCCGTGCGCCTCGACGTAGTGCACCGTCTCCGGGTCGATGCCGGCCCGCTCGTAGGCCACCCGGAGCATGTGCTCCTGGGCCGAGCCGTTGGGCGCCATCATGCCGTCGGAACGGCCGTCCTGGAACACCCCGCTGCCGGGGATCAGCGCGAGCACCTCGTCGCCGTCACGGCGGGCGTCGGCCAGCCGCTTGAGCACCACCACGCCGGCGCCCTCACCCCGGCCGTAGCCGTCGGCGTCGGCGGCGAACGCCTTGCTGCGGCCGTCCGGGGCGGTCGCCCCGGCCGCGTCCAGGGCGACGAACAGCGTCGGGCTGGCCATGATGTTGACCCCACCGACGACGGCCAGCGGGATCTCCCCCTCGCGCAGGCTCTGGCAGGCCAGGTGCAGCGCGGTGAGCGAACCGGCGCAGGCGGTGTCCACCGCCATGCTGGGCCCGCGCAGGTCCAGGAAGTACGAGATGCGGTTGGCGATGCCGTAGTAGGTGGTGCCGTTGACCGCCCAGGCGCCGGTCCGCGGAATGTCCTCCAACAGTCGACGGCCGTAGTCGTTGGAATTGGCGGCCACGAAGACACCGGCGTCCGAACCGCGCAGCGACAACGGCGGCACGCCCGCGTTGCCGAGCGCCTCCCAGGCCAACTCCAACACGATCCGCTGTTGCGGGTCGAGGAAGTCCGCCTCCCGGGGAGAGATGCCGAAGAAGTCCGCGTCGAATCCCTCGATGTCGTCGAGGAATGAGCCCAGCCGGGTCGTCTTCCGCAGGATCGCGGTGGCCTGGGGGCTGGTCGAGGCGTACGGTTCCCACCGCTTGTCGGGCATGGCGCTCACGGCATGTCTACCACCGATGAGAAATGCCCAGAACTTCTCCAACGAGTCAAGGTCAGGGGCGAACCGGCAGCTCATACCGACAATGGCCACGGCGTCAGAAAATTCCCCATCCTGGCTCACGTCCAGGCTCCTCTCCACATCGCCGACCGCATCCGGAACACAGCCGGATGCGGTGGTCGCTGTCCTTCGGAAATGTCGCGGTGACGGTCAGGTCCGGACGCTGACCTCAACTGCGAAACATCCTGTTCCTTGGCCGATCGGAGGGGCACCTTCCTGAGTGCGATCGTCCCCGGCGGTGGACGGCCGGCAGGACCGGCGGTGACCTCCGCTAATGCCGGGGCGGGCAATAGCGCAATGCGGGAGAAGGAACTCGGCGGCACGCCTCCGTACGGTTTCCCCGCGAGTTCGACACACGATTTCGCGTCGCGCCGCCCGGGCTCCGACGCCGGTGCGCCGTGTCGACCGATCGGATCGGGAGGGCCCGACATGTCCGCAGAAGCGACCCGACCTACCCTCGACGGGACCGTGCCGTGGCCGCCGGAGCTGGTGGCGCGGTACACCGACCGGGGCTACTGGACCCACCGGCCGCTCGGGGCGTACCTGTACGCCGCCGCCGACGCCGACCCCGCCAGGACGTGCCTGGTCGACGGCCCGGTACGCCTCACCTTCGCCGAGCTGACCGCCCGCGCCGACGGCGCCGCCGAGCGCCTGCGGGAGCTGGGGATACGTCCCGACGACCGGGTGGTGGTGCAGCTGCCCAACTGCTGGGAGTTCGTCGTGCTGACGGTGGCCTGCTTCCGGCTGGGCGCGGTCCCGGTGATGGCGCTGCCGGCGCACCGGCGGCAGGAGATCGCCGCGATCGTGGCGTTGACCGGGGCACGGGCGCTGGTCGTACCGGACGTGTTGAAGGACTTCGACCACCAGGCGCTGGCCCACGAGGTGGCCGCCGACGCGCCGACCCTGCGGCACGTGCTGGTCGCCGGGGCGGACGTCCGCGCGGACAGTGTCGACCTGCGGCGGCTGTGCCGGCCGGCGGACGTCCCGGCGGCGGCCCGCTCGGCGCTCGACGCCGCCGCGCCCGCCGGTTCGGCGGTAGCCCTGTTCCTGCTCTCCGGCGGCACCACCGGGGTGCCGAAGCTGATCGCCCGGACCCACGACGACTACGGCTACATGATGCGCCGCGCCGCCGAACTGTCCGAGGTGGACGCGTCGACGGTCTACCTGGCGGTGCTGCCGCTGGCGCACGGCTACCCGATGGCCGGGCCGGGCATCCTGGGCACGCTGCTGGCCGGCGGTCGGGTGGTGATCCTGCCGTCGCCCGCGCCGGAGCGGGCGTTCGAGGCGGTGCAGCGGGAACGGGCCACCTTCACCTCGCTGGTGCCCGCCGCGGTGCAACGCTGGCTGGAGTACCGGGAGAAGGACCCGGACCGGGACCTCAGCTCGCTGCGCCGGGTCCAGGTCGCCGGCTCCCGGCTGGCCGACCAGGTGGCCCAGCGGGTGACGCCGGTGCTCGGCTGCGAGCTGCAGCAGGTGTACGGCATGGCGGAGGGGCTGCTCTGCCTCACCCGCCCGGACGACCCGCAGGACGTGGTGTGCCACAGCCAGGGCCGGCCGATCTGCCCCGACGACGAGCTGCGGCTGGTCGACGAGGACGGGCGGCCGGTGCCGCCGGGCGAGCCGGGGGTGCTGCTGACCCGGGGGCCGTACACGCCGCGCGGCTACTACCGGTCGCCGGAGCTGACCGCGCGGGCGTTCACCGACGGCTGGTACAACACCGGGGACATCGTCCGGCTCCGGCCCGACGGGAACCTGGTCATCGAGGGTCGGGACAAGGATCTGATCAACCGGGGCGGCGAGAAGATCTCCGCCGAGGAGGTGGAGAACTTCGCCTACCAGCTCGACGCGGTGAGCCTGGCCGCCGCGGTCGCCATGCCGGACGCCGAGCTGGGCGAGCGGGTCTGCCTCTACGTGGTGCCGCAGCCCGGCCGGACGGTGGCCCTGCAGGACGTGCGGGCGGTGATGCAGCAGGCCGGGGTCGCCGCGTTCAAGCTGCCGGAGCTGCTGGTGACCGTCGACGAGCTGCCGTTCACGGCGGTCGGCAAGGTGAACAAGAAGCAGCTCCGCGCGGACGTCGGCCGCCGGCTCGCCGGCTGACCCACCGGGCGGGCCGGTGGGGCGGCCCGGCCACCCGCCGGCCGTCGACGGGGGCGGGACGGGGGTGACACGAGGGCGGGGGCGCACCGGGTGCGCCCCCGCCCTCGTGTCCGGTCAGGGTTTCGGGATGTCGAACAGGGTGGGGATGCGCATGGCCAGCCCCCGGTCGCCCTTGGCCTTCATCCGGCCCAGCACGAACATGGTGACCGGGTTGGCGTTGCTGCTGACCAGTTTCAGGAAGTCGATGTCGCTGAGGGTGAGGGTGAGCCGGGGCGACCGGTCCGGCCGCTCCGACAACACGCACTCGCCCCCGGCGATGACCATCTCGTAGGTGTCCACCGTGCCCTCGCGCCGGTCGCCGACGCTCCAGTGCAGGACGGCCTCGGTGTCGCCGGCCCGGTCGGCGCGGAACAGGGTCGGCATCCGGACGAAGATGCCGTCGAGGATGGTGCGGCGGTGCGGGCCGCCCATCACCCGGCGCAGCTCGTCGACCGGGGTGGCGGTGACCAGTCGGGCGAAGTCTCGGGGTTCCATCAGGGCGGGGTCGGCGTCGGCGAACATGGGTGTCCCTTTCGTCGTGCGGGCAGGGAGGGGCCGGGCGGGGGTGGCGGCCGGGCGGCGGGGCGCGGCGCGACCGTGACGGCGGGCCGGCGACACCGGCGTGTCGGGCATCCGACCGGTGGGCGGCCGGCGCGTCGGACGGGCCGCCTGTCCGTCGAGTATGGAGAGGTCAGCGGGGGCTGCCTACTTCGACGATGCCCGGTCGCCGCCGGCGAAAGGGCATGTATGGAGATGTCCCGGGACGGCCGGGGCCGAGATCATGGTGGGGAGGAGGTCGACGGGGGGCGCAGCACCGTGCCCGCGTGACGGTCGGCCTCCGGCCGCCGCCCGCCGGGCCGGGACACCGAGCTGAGGAGACCGGATGAGAGTGCTCTTCGTGCCGCACGCCAACAAGGCGCACCTGCACATCATGACGCCGTTGGCGTGGGCGCTGCGCACGGCCGGACACGACGTCCGCGTCGCCAGCCAGCCCGAGATCGCCGACGCCATCATCGCGGCCGGGTTCGTGCCGGTCGAGGTGGGTCGGACGCGCACGGAGATGCCGGCCTTCTACCCGGGGGTACGCCCCGGCGAGGCGCCGCCGGTGGTGATGGCCCCCGGTGAACGCCAGGAGATGCCGTTGCAGCAGGACTTCCCGCGCGACAACCCGTTGGAGAAGCTGTCCCGCGCCTCCTGGGGCTTCGCGCTGTTCTCCACCGACGAGATGATCGCCGACCTGGTCGCGCTGATCGCCTCCTGGCGGCCCGACCTGGTGGTCTGGGACTCCATGGTGTACGCCGCGCCGGCCGCCGCCACCGTCTGCGGGGTGCCGCACGCCCGGATGATGATGGGCCCGGACGGGATCACCCAGCTGCGCCGCGCCGCCCGGGACCAGGGCGACCCGCTGCGCGACTGGCTGGACCGGGTGCTGGGCGGCTACGGCACCCGGTTCGACGAGGACGTGGCCGTCGGGCACTTCACCATCGACCCGATGCCGCCGTGGCAGTACCAGCCCGACGGGCTGCACCTGGTGCCGGTGCGGCACATCGCGGTGAACCCGCCGGCCCGGATTCCGGACTGGTTGCGCGAGGAGCAGCAGCGGCCCCGGATCTGCCTCACCCTCGGCGAGTCGCACCGCAACGGGCGCGGCACCGAGGCCCCCGCCGCCGACCTGCTGGACGCGGTGAGCGGGCTCGACGCCGAGGTGATCGCGACCTTCAACGCCAAGCAGCTCGCCACCATCCCGAAGCTGCCGGACAACGTCCGGGTGGTCGACTTCGTGCCGCTGGCGATGCTGCTGCCGAGCTGCGCGGCGATCGTGCACCACGGCGGGGCGGGCACCTTCGCCACCGCCATCGAGCAGGCCGTACCGCAGCTGATCATTCCGGGGACGCACTGGGGCTTCCAGTGGTGGGGGCCGCTGGCGCACGCCAACGGCCTGCAACAGCAGGGCGCCGGCCGGTTCGTCGCCGACGCCGACCACCTCACCTCCGAGGCGCTCGCCGAGGATCTGGGCCGGGTGCTCAAGGACCCGTCGTTCAAGGCGAACGCCGAGCGGCTGCGGACCCAGGTGGCCGGCCTGCCCACCCCGAACGACCTGGTCCCGGCGCTGCACCGGCTGGTCGACCAGTACCGGGACGTGGCCGCCGCACGGGCCGGGCGGCCGACATGACCGGGTCGCTGCGGTTGACCACCGACGCCGGCACCTTCGACGCGTTGAGCGCCGGCCCCACCGATGGCCGGGGCGTGCTGCTGCTGCACGGTTTCCCGCAGGGGGCCGTCGAGTGGGAGCACCAGCTCGCGGCGCTGGGCGCGGCCGGCTACCACGCCGTCGCGCCCGACCAGCGCGGCTACTCCCCCGGGGTACGGCCCGACGACGTCGACGAGTACCGGATGGACGCGCTGGTCGGCGACGTCGTCACGGTCGCCGGACAGCTCGGCTGGTCGCGGTTCGACCTGGTCGGGCACGACTGGGGGGCGGCGATCGGCTGGGCGGTGGCCGACCGGCGTCCGGAGCTGCTGCGGACCTTCACCGCCGTGTCGGTGCCGCACCCCCGGCCGTTCGCCGACGCGCTGGCCACCGACGCCGACCAGCAGCGCCGCTCGGCGTACCTGGCGATGTTCCGGCAGCCGGGGCAGGCCGAGGGGATGCTGCTGGCCGACGACGCCGCGTTCCTGCGCCGGATGCTGGGCGCGGCGGGGCCGGCGAAGCTGGCCACGTACCTGGACCGGTTGACCGCGCCCGGCGCGTTGACCGCCGCGTTGAACTGGTACCGGGCGACCCGGCCGGAGGACGTCGAGGCGGGGCCGGTCGAGGTGCCGACGCTGTACGTCTGGGGCAGCGACGACATCGGTGTCGGCCCGGTCGCGGCGCACGGGACGGGCGCCTGGGTGAAGGCCCCGTACGAGTTCCTCACCTTCGACGGGGTGTCGCACTGGGTGCCCGAGGAGGTGCCGGACCGGCTCTCCGCGGCACTGCTCGCCCATCTCGCCCGGCACCCGGGATGAGCCGGCCCGCGCCGCCCTGGCGCGTCCCGGGTCGACGCCGGGTTCCGTGTCGGCTCCGGGGGCCGGGCCGCCGCCCGGGGCCACCGACCCACACACCGAGAGGATCAAGATGACCGTTAACAGCACATTCGCCGCCAACGCGGCGTCCACCGGGGAGACACCCGACTTCCCGATGCCCCGTACCTGTCCGTTCGCCCCCGCCCCCGAGTACGTCGGGTTGCGCGCCGAGGCGCCGGTCAGCCGGGTCCGGGTACCGGACGGGCAGCTCGCCTGGCTGGTCACCCGCTACGCCGACGTCCGGCGGCTGCTCACCGATCCCCGGGTGAGCGCCGACCGGTTCCACCCGAACCTGCCGCTGACCGAGCCGGTGACCCCGCAGACCCGCCGCAACATCGCCGCCGTGGGCCGCTCGCTGATCGGGCTCGACCAGCCGGAGCACGGCCCGCAGCGGCGGATGCTGATCGGCGACTTCACGCTGCGCCGGGCGCAGGAGATGCGCCCGCACATCCAGCGCACCGTCGACGAGTGCATCGACACGATCCTGGCCGGGCCGAAACCGGTGGACCTGGTCGCCGCGTTGGCGCTGCCGGTCCCCGCCTCGATGATCACCAAGCTGCTCGGCATGCCGTACGAGGACCGCGACCTGATCGTCCGCAGCGCCGACGCCCAGTTGCGCCGGACGGTCTCCGCAGAGCAGCGGCAGCAGACCAGCAGCGAGCTGCGGGCCTACGTGGACCGGCTGGTCACCGCGAAGGAGGCGGAACCGACCGACGACCTGCTCGGCCGGCTGGTGGTGCAGAACCGGGAGACCCCGCTGTTCGACCACGACATGCTCGTCGGGTTGGCGATGCTGCTGCTGGTGGCCGGCTTCGAGACCACCGCCAGCATGATCTCCCTCGGGGTGGCCGGGCTGTTGGAGAACCCCGACCAGCTCGCCGTGGTCACCGGTGACCCGACGGCGATGGGCCTGGCGGTGGAGGAGCTGCTGCGCTACTTCACGGTCGTGGACGCGCTGCCCCGGGTGGCCACCGCCGACATCGAGGTCGGCGGGGTGACGGTCCGGGCCGGCGACGGGCTGCTGCTGTCGTTCGCCTCCGCCAACTGGGACACCGACGTCTTCACCGACGCCGAGGTGTTGGACGTCCGCCGGGGCGCGCGGCACCACATGGCCTTCGGCTACGGCATCCACCAGTGCATCGGGCAGAACCTGGCGCGCGCCGAGCTGGAGATCGTGTTCCGTACCCTGTTCGCCCGCATCCCCGGGCTGCGGCTGGCCGAGGAGCTGGACGGCCTGCCGTTCCGCAAGGAGTCCAACATCTACGGCCTGGACCGGCTGCCGGTGACCTGGTGAGGGAGGTTGCGGTGAGTGTGGGCGACCCGGTGGGCGCGGAGGAACCGACGACGACGCTGGTGGTGAGCCGGGGCCTGTGCATCGGCGCCGGGCAGTGCGTGCTGTCCACCCCGGAGCTGTTCGACCAGAGCGAGGACGGCCGGGTGCTGCTGCGCCGGCAACCGGACGACGCCGAGCAGGCGCGGGTCGCGGTCGACCTCTGCCCGTCGGGTGCGCTGCGGCTGACCACCGGGCGGCGGTCCCGCGACGGCGGCGACCCGGGCGCGCCGGCGAAGGGGTGGGGCTGATGGCGACCGGCACCGGTACCCGGATCGCCGTGGTGACCGGCGGGGGGCGGGGCATCGGGCAGGCGATCTGTCAGGGGCTGGCCCGCCGGGGCATGGACGTGGTGGCGGTGGACCTGGTCGACCCGATCGAGACGGTGGCGCTGGTGGAGGGCGAGGGGCGCAAGGCCCTCGGTGTCACCGGGGACGTCTCGGACCCCGACGACGTCGCCCGGATCGGCGCGGAGATCACCGCCGGGATGGGCGGCTGCCACGTGCTGGTCAACAACGCCGGCATCTACCCGGCCAAGAACATCTTCAAGCTGGAGTACGAGGCGTGGCGGCGGGTGCTGGCGGTCAACCTCGACTCGCAGTTCCTGATGACCAAGGCGGTGCTGCACCACATGTGCGAGGCGCGGTGGGGGCGGATCGTCAACCTCACCTCCAACTCGGTCGGGCTGGCCCTGCCCGGGTTCACCCACTACATGGCCAGCAAGATGGGGGTGATCGGGTTCACCCGGGCGCTCGCCAGCGACGTCGCCTCGTACGGCATCACGGTCAACGCGGTCGGGCCGACCCTGTCGCGTACCCCCGGGCTGGCGGAGAGTCCGATGGCCGGCGCGGCGCAGGAGCACGTGGCGGCGATGCAGGCCATCAAGCGGCCCGGCGAGGCGCAGGACGTGGTCGGCACGGTGGCCTTCCTGGCCAGCGACGACGCCGCGTTCGTCACCGGGCAGACGATCATGGCGGACGGCGGTCTGGTCCGGTTGTGACCCGTCCCCGACCATCCGGGGGGTCTGGTCGCTTCCGCGACGTCGATCCGATTCGAGCGGTGCCCGCGGGCGCGGGCGTGCGGGGGTCGCTGATTCCCGCACGCCGGCCCGGTGCGGCGTGATCCCCTGGTGAGGGCGGGTGCCGGGCGTCACCCTCCCGGCAAAGCTATTGTCATTAGCTTTTCGGCTAGCTAAGCTAGCTTCATGACCGACGCCCGGAGCAGCACCCACCCACCGACCCGCTACCTGCACCGCCCCCAGGGCCGCGTCGCCTACGACCTGCAGGGCGACGGCCCGCTGGTGGTGCTCGTCCCCGGCATGGCGGAGCTGCGCTCGTCCTACCGGTTCCTCGCCCCCGCCCTGGTCGCCGCCGGTTACACGGTGGCCACCACCGACCTGCGCGGCCACGGCGACAGCGACACCACCTTCACCTCCTACGGCGACCCCGAAACCGCCTCCGACATCAGCGCCCTGATCGACGAACTCGGCCGACCGGCCGTCATCGTGGGCAACTCGCTGGCCGCCGGCGCCGGCGTCATCGTCGCCGCCGAGCACCCCGGGAAGGTCCGCGGACTCGTCCTCGTCGGGCCCTTCGTCCGCAACCCCCGGCAGCCCCCCGGCATGCGGAGCCTCTTCCGCCTGCTGACGTCCCCGCTCTGGGTGGCCGCCGTCTGGAAGGCCTACCTGCCCACCCTCTACGCCGGCACCAAACCGGCCGACTTCGCCGAGTACCGGGCGGCCGTCGTCGCCAAGCTCCGCCAGCCCGGCTACGGCACGGCGTTCTCCCGCACCGCACGGCAGACCGACCACCGGCCCGCCGAGGCACGACTGGCCGACGTGGACACCCCGGTGCTGGTCGTCATGGGGGAACGCGACCCCGACTTCACGGACCCGGCGGCCGAGGCGGCCTGGATCGGCGAGACCCTGCGCGGCGAGGTGGTCATGGTGCCCGACGCCGGCCACTACCCGCAGTCCCAGCAGCCCGAACGGACCACCGGCGCGGTGCTCGACTTCCTCACCCGGATCAGCACCCGTGCCTAGGGCCGGCCTCACTACCGACGCGGTCGTCGCACGCGGCGCGTACCTGCTCGAAGCGCACCCGCACGACGAACTCACCCTCGCCGCGCTCGCCGAGAGCCTCGGCGTCCGCGTCCCGTCGCTCTACAAGCACATCGACGGCCTCCCGGGACTCCGCCGGGGCATCATGCTCCGCGCCAAGGCGAACCTGTCGACGACGCTCGCCGAGGCGTGCGTCGGCCGGGCCCGCGACGACGCGGTCCGCAGCCTCGCCACCGCCTACCGCAGGTGGGCGCAGCAGAACCCGGCGCAGTACCCGATGACCGTCCGGGCGCCCGCCCCCGACGACGCCGAGGACCGGCGGGTGAGCGACGCCGCCGTCCAGGTGGTCTACCGCGTGCTCGCCGGCTACCGGCTGCTCGGCGACGACGCGGTCGACGCCACCCGGCTGCTGCGCACGGTCATCCACGGCTTCGTCAGCCTGGAGACCGCCGGCGCGTTCGCGCTCGCCGCCGACCTGGAACGCAGCTACGACCGGGCCGTCGACAGCGTCGTGTCCGCCCTCGAGAACTGGAAGGGCCGGTGACCGCCGCGCCCGCCCGCACCGCACCACCGGCCACCCCGGTGCCCGTCCTCTACCGCGTCGAGGGCGCGGCCGTCGCCGCCGCGGCCGTCGTCCTCGTCGTGCTGACGGGCTTCGCCTGGTGGTGGCTGTTCGCCCTGTTCCTCGTCTTCGACCTGTCGATGCTCGGCTACGCCGTCGACCACCGCGTCGGCGCGATCGTCTACAACCTGGGGCACACCTACGTCGCCCCGTTCGTCCTGCTCGCCGGGTACGGCCTCGCGCACGCCCTCGACGCGACCGGGTGGACGCCGCTGGCGCTCGTGGCCGCCTGCTGGTTCTTCCACATCGGCGTGGACCGGGCACTCGACTTCGGGCCGCGCCCGCTGCGCTGACCCCCGCCACCCGCACCGCACCCACGCCCACCCAGGGTCACCCCACCGACGACACGCTGCGTCGACCTGCGCGACGGTGTCCCCGTCGTCCGCGAGGATGGCCGACGGGAGGCGGGCGTCCCCGCCGACGCCCGCCGACCGGGCAGGCCCGCACACACGGGCGTCGCGGGTGCGGCGTCCCGCCGAGGGGAGCAAGGGTGACACTGTCGGACAGGCTCGCGCCGGAGGCCGGGCGGCTCCGGCTCGGCGACGAGCTGAGCGTCAACCGGCTGGGCTTCGGCACCATGCAACTGCCCGGCCCCGGCTCCTTCGGCCCCCCGGACGACCACGCGGGCGCGCTGGCGGTGCTGCGCCGGGCGGTCGAGCTGGGGGTCAACTACCTCGACACCAGCGACTTCTACGGCCCGCACGTGGCCAACGACCTGATCCGCGAGGCCCTGCACCCGTACCCCGACGACCTGGTCATCGGCACCAAGATCGGGGTGGAGCGCGACAGGTGGGGCGACTTCGTGCCCGCCGGGGCGCCCGACCAGCTGCGCCGGCAGGTGCAGGAGAACCTGCGCCGGTTGGGCCGGGACCGGCTGGAGCTGGTCTACCTGCGCGTCGGCGGGGACGGGCTGCTGCGGCCGGGCGACGTCCGGTTCTCCGAGTCGTTCGCGATGATGGTGCGGCTACGCGACGAGGGCCTGATCGGCGGCGTCGGGCTCAGCGGCGTCACCGTCAAGCAGCTCGACCAGGCGCGGTCGACGATCCCGATCGCGGCCGTGCAGAACCGCTTCCACCTGCTCGACCGGGAGTGCCACGACGTGCTGCGGCGGTGCGCCGAGGAGGACATCGCCTTCGTGCCGTACTTCCCGCTGGGGGCGGGGCTGCTCGGTGCCCGGCACGGGCGGCCGCCGCTGCCGTTCGGGCCCGACTTCAGCGCCGCGCAACGGCGTACCGTCGACGGGGTCGCCGACCGGCACGGCGCGACCCGAGCGCAGGTCGCGATCGCCTGGCTGCTGGCCTACTCGCCGACGGTGCTGGTCATTCCCGGCACCAGCTCGGTGCGGCACCTGGAGGAGAACATGGCCGCCACCCGGCTGCGGCTGACCCCGGCGGACCGGGCCGCGCTCGACGCGCTGGCCTGACCCGGACGATCCACCGCCGGGTGCCCCGCAGGGGGGTACGGGGCACCCGGCGGTGGCTCAGGCGGCGCAGCCCGCGAGCGCCGGGGTGGGGGCGGGCGCACCGGGCAGGCCGAGGAACAGCCGGGTGCAGTCGATGAGGAACTGCGGGTTCTCCTCCGGAACCCAGTGGCCCGAGTCCGGTACGACGACCTGCCGCACGTCGGTGCCGACCTGCCGGTAGGAGGCGGCGACGCCGGGGCCGAAGGAGAACGCCGCGCCCATCGCCACCACCGGCAGGGTCACCGGCTTGACCGGGGCCTGCGCCCGGTTGTCGGCGATGTCGGTGTTGAAGGCGCGGTAGTACTCGTAGCCGGCCGTCCGGTCGGCCGGGTCCCGGTAGGCGCGGTAGTAGACCGGCCGGTCGATCGTGTCGTGCTGGGACGAGAAGTCGAAGATCCGGTCCAGGTAGACCGGGACGTCGTCGTTGTCGATGAGCAGCTCGGGCGTCGGCGCCGGGGTGGCGTTGAACAGGAAGTGCCAGCTGCGGCTGTACAGGTCCTCCAGGCCGAAGCCCGACAACGCGGTCTCGATCACGATGACCCGGGACACGTCGGCCGGGTAGTCCCGCGCCCACGGGTAGGCCACCAGCGCCCCGACGTCGTGGCCGATCAGGTCGACCCGGCCGAGGCCAAGCTGCTGGGTCGCCGCGTGCAGCCGACGGGCCGTGGTGGCCTTGTCGTACCCGCCGGCCGGCGCGGCGGAGTCACCCAGGCCGGGCAGGTCGAACGCGACGACCGTCCGGCCGGCGCGCAGCGGGGGCAGCACCGGTCGCCACGCCTGCCAGGTCTGCGGCCAGCCGTGCAGCAACACCAGCGCCGGCCCGCTCCCGCCCCGGACGTAGTGCAGCCTGGTCCCCTCGACCTCGACGAAGCCGTGCCGGAAGCCGGCGGGCAGGGCCCGGTCGGCGGTCCCGGCCGGGCCGGGCGGACCGGCGACCGCGTTGGGGGCGGCCACCAGCAGGAGCACGAGTCCGGCCACGGCGGCGACGACCCGACGCCACGGGTGGCGGCGCGGCACCGGGGCACCGGGAGAGACGGACGTTCGCGGGAAGCGGCGCACGAGGAGTCCTTTCGTCCGGGTCAGCACTGTCAGGTGACGCGGGGGGCGGCGGCCGGGGCGGAAGCCGACCCGCCCGTACCGGGACGCCGGTGGCCCGGCGGGGTCGCCGACGGCCGCCCCGCAACGCGTCGTGCGACGACCGATGGGATTCGCGCCGTCGCACCATGTCACCATTCCCCGGCGCGTAGACCACGTCAATGGTCGATGTTGCGCACGTTACGAGACGACAGGCTGACACCCGTACACCTAAAGTCAGAACATGGCGACCGACAGTGCGGTGGTGGTCGGCGCGAGCATCGGCGGGTTGCTGGCCGCCCGCGCCCTCAGCGAGACCTACGGCCGGGTCACCCTGGTCGACCGCGATCCCCTGCCCGAGCAGGCCGCCAGCCGCCGCGGGGTGCCGCAGGGCCGGCAACTGCACGTGCTGCTGGACCGGGGACGGCAGGTGCTGGAGGACCTACTGCCCGGGATCACCGGGGAGCTGACCGCGCTCGGCGCGCCCCTGGTGGACCTGCACGGTCAGGTGCGCTGGTACAACGACGGCTACCGGATGCGGCCGACGACGTCCGGGCTACGGGCGATCGGGGTGAGCCGTCCCCTGCTGGAACAGGTCGTCCGCAACCGGGTGACCGCGCTGCCGGGGGTGACCGCACTGCCCGGACACGAGGTGACCGACCTGGTCGGCACGCCCGACCGGCGACGGGTGACCGGCGTACGGGTGCACCGCCGGGCCGACGGCCCCTCGGCCACCCGCGAACTCTCCGCCGATCTGGTGGTCGACGCCGGCGGGCGGGGCACCCGGAGTCCGGTGTGGCTGGCCGGGCTCGGCTACCGGCCCGCGCCGCAGGAACAGGTGGACGTCGGACTCACCTACGTGACCCGGCTCTACCAGCGGGAACCGCAGCAGCTCGACGGGCTGCTCGGCGTGCTCACCAACGCGGTGCCCGGCTTTACCCGGGGCGGCATCGTGGCGGTGCAGGAGCAGGGCCGGTTCGCGGTGGCCCTCAGCGGGATGTTCGGCGAGGAACCACCGCTCGACGACGCCGGCCTGCTCGCCTATGCCGCGAGCCTGCCGGCGCCGGAGATCGGCGCGCTGCTGCGGCAGGCCCGCCCGCTCGGCGCGCCGGCCCGGATGCGCTTCCCGGCCAGCGTCCGCCGCCGCTACGAGCGGCTGCGCCGGTTCCCCGCCGGATACCTGGTCTTCGGTGACGCGTTGTGCAGCTTCAACCCGATCTACGGGCAGGGCATCACCGCCGCCGCGTTGCAGGCGGTGGAGCTGGCCCGGCTGCTGCCCGCCGGGCCGCACGGGTTGGCCCGGCGGTTCTTCCGGCGCGCCGCCCGGGTGATCGACATGCCGTGGTCCATCGCGGTCGGCACCGACCTGCGGTTCCCCGAGGTCCCCGGCCCCCGGTCGTTGCGGGTCCGGCTGACCAACGCCTACGTGCACCGGCTGCACGCCGCCGCCACCGCCGACCCGGCGCTCGGTGCGGCGTTCCTGCGGGTGCTCAACCTGGTCGACCCGCCGCGCCGGTTGCTCGTCCCACCGGTCGTGGCGCGGGTGCTGACCGGGTCGCGGGCGGCACCCCGGCCGGCTGACCGGCCCGCCGAAGTCAGCACGCAAGGATAAGACCGCACCGGTACGCCTCGGCATGCTGTGAGCGGGCAGCGGTCGCTGCCCGGCGGGTGCAACGGCGTACGGCGTCACCCGTCAGGGCCCGGGGCCCGAGGGCCGGGCGCCCTGCCGGGTCGGGTCGCCGTCCGGTCGGCCGTGGGCCCGCCCGGACCGGCAGAGACGAGGCACGATGGCCCTGCGAGAAAGCCCCGAGTCCCCCACCCCCCGCCGGCCGGTGTCGCCGGCGCCGGTGGAGCTGGCCTCACCGGCACCCACCCGGCACGGCACCGCCGCGCTGGTCAGCGCCGCCGCCGGCGTGCTGCTGGCGGTGCTCTGGTCGTTCGAGTTCGTCGACTCGGTCATCGGTGACACGGTGGCCAACAACCTGCTCGGCCACGACGCGAAGGCGACGGCGATCGGCGGCACCGGGGCGGGCCTGCTGTTCGCCTTCGTCTCCGGGTTCGCCGGCACCTTCACCGCCTGCAACATCGCGATGGTCGCCTCGGTCGGGCCGTTGAGCCAGGCGGGGGCGTCGAACCGGCTGCGTCACCACCTGCGGTCGCTGCTGCGGCCGGTGGGCTGGTTGGCGCTGGGGATGGTCGCGGTCTCCGCGACGTACGGCGCGGTGGGGGTGCTGATCGGCGACGGCCTGCCGCAGCTGTCCACCGACACCGTCGGCGGCATGCCGGTCCGGCTGATCCAGTCGTCGGTGGTCTTCGGGGTGATCGGCCTGGTGCTGGCCCTGCTCGGGCTCAGCGCCCTCGGCTTGGTGCCCGACGTGTTCGCCCGCCGGCCGGTGGCCCGGGTGGTGCTGATCGGGGCGCTGATCGGCGGTTTCCTGATCGGGCGGCCGTACCCGCTGTTCAACAAGCTGTTCCACTGGGCGGTGGAGACCGGCAACCCGGTGTACGGGGCTGCGGCGTTCACCCTCCAGTCGCTGGGCAACATCGTCATCGTGACGCTGCTCTTCGTCGTCGTCGTGCTGGTCACCCGGGGTGGTTTCCTGCGCTGGATGACCGACCCGGCCCGCTCGGCGCTGGTCACCGGCACCCTGTTGGTCGCCCTCGGCGTGTTCACCGTCGTCTACTGGGACCTGCGGGTGCCGTCGATCTTCGGCGTCGGCTGGTTCCCCACCATGCCCTACAACTGACCCGCCCCCGCCCTTCCCCTCCCCCCGCGCCGACCCGCGCCCGCCGCAGACCCCGTTGATCAAGAGGTTTGCGTCACCGATGATCTTCCGGTTGACGCAAACCTCTTGATCGACCCCCTCGGACGGGGGTGGGGAGGGTGGGGGTGGGGTGGGGCGGGGGTTAGGCGGGTGGGGCGGCGACGCTGGCGCGGTGGACCAGGGTCGGGGCGATGGTGTGCCGCTCCACCACCCCCGGGCCGGCCTCGATCTGCCGCAGCAGCATCGCCAGGCCGGCACGGGCCACCGCGTCGAAGTCGGGCCGTACGGTGGTCAACGGCGGGATGAAGTACGCCGCCTCCGGCACGTCGTCGAAGCCGACCACGCTGATCTCCTCCGGCACCCGACGCCCGCGCTCGCTCAACGCCCGCAGCACCCCCAGCGCCAGGTGGTCGTTGGCCGCGAAGATCGCCGTCACCTCCGGCATCCGGGCCAGCATCTGCCCGCAGCGGTAGCCGGACGCCGCGCTCCAGTCGGCGGACAGCACCGGCGGCACCTCCGCGCCGGCCGCCCGCAGCGCCGCCCGCCAGCCCTCGACCCGGCCGGCGCTGTCGAACCAGTCCGCCGGGCCGGAGACGTGCCACACCGTGCGGTGCCCGGCGTCCAGCAGGTGTCGGGTGGCCAGCCCGGCCCCGGCCGCCTGGTCGACGGTGACCAGCGCCGCCTCCCGGGCCGGGTCGCCGTCGACGGTGACCAGCGGCACGCCGTGCGGCAGGTGGTCGAGCGCCTCGTCGGCGGAGGCCACCGGGGCGATCACCACGATGCCGGCGACCCGGTGGTCGAGGTGCCGCTCCACGGCTGCGGAGATGGACCGCCGGTCGAGGGTGCTGACGCTGCCCACGCTGACCGCGAACCCGGCCGACGCGGCGGCCTGTTCCAGGGCGGCCAGCAGCGACGCCGGCCCGTAGAGGGTGCTGTTCTGGGCGACCACCCCGATCAGCTGGGAGCGGCCGGTGACCAGTGCCCGCGCGGCGCGGTTCGGTCGGTAGCCCAGCTCGGCGATCGCCGCGCGCACCCGGACCCGGGTCTGTTCCCGTACGTTCGGGTGGTCGTTGAGCACCCGGGAGACCGTCTGGTGGGAGACTCCCGCGAGGCGGGCTACGTCCGTCATCGCAGGACCACGCATGGGGCCATTATCCACCGGGGCGGCCCCGCCGGACGCCGGTGTCCACGCCGCCCGGGGACCGGAAGTTCCGGTGCGACGGGCCGCCTTGCCAAGCCGGGGACGGGCTAACGATACTCATGGATGTTCCTGAGCCGGACACGATCGAGCGCCGGGCAGCCTCGATCGGCAGAGCTGTGTGTCCGCGATCCTCCGGAGGAACCCGTCCCATGAGACCCAGGATCAAACTGTTCGGCACCGCCCTGGTCGCCGCCGCGCTCACCGCGCTGGCCGCGATCGCCGCCCCCACCCCCGCCTCGGCGGCGACGCTGACCCAGGTGACCAACTTCGGGGCCAACCCGAGCAACCTCCAGATGTACCTGTACGTGCCGAACACCGTGGCGGCCCGGCCGGGCCTGCTGGTGGCGGTGCACTACTGCACCGGCAGCGGCCCGGCGTTCTATTCCGGCACCCAGTACGCGGCCCTGGCAGACCGGTACGGCTACATCGTCATCTACCCGTCGGTGACCCGCAGCAGCAAGTGCTTCGACGTCTCCTCCCCGCAGGCGCTGCGCCGCGACGGGGGCAGCGACCCGGTGGGCATCAAGTCGATGGTCGACTACGTCCGCTCCCGGTACGCCGTCGACCCGAACCGGATCTTCGCCACCGGCACCTCGTCCGGGGCGATGATGACCAACGTGCTGCTCGGCGACTACCCGGACGTGTTCGCCGCGGGCGCGGCCTTCGCCGGGGTGCCGTTCGGCTGCTTCGCCACCACCGACGGCTCGGAGTGGAACAGCCAGTGCGCCAACGGGCAGGTCACCAAGACCGCGCAGCAGTGGGGCGACCTGGTCCGCAACGCCTACCCGGGGTACACCGGCAAGCGGCCCCGGATGCAGCTGTGGCACGGCACCAACGACGAGACGCTGCGCTACCCGAACTTCGGCGAGGAGGTCAAGCAGTGGACGAACGTCCAGGGGCTGGGCCAGACGCCGACGTTCACCGACACCCCGCAGGCCGGCTACACCCGCACCCGGTACGGCGGTAGCGGCGGCACCGCGCCGGTCGAGGCGATCAGCATGCAGGGCGTCACGCACAACCTGCCGGTCGACGCCGCCCAGGCGATCCGCTTCTTCGGCCTGGACGCCCCGCCGACCACCACCCCGCCCCCCACCACGACGCCGCCGCCCACCACCACTCCGCCGCCCACCACCACTCCGCCGCCGACCACCCCGCCGCCCACGACGACGCCGCCGGTGCCGACCACCACGCCGCCGACGCCGTTCCCGCCCACGCCCACCACGCCGGGTCCGGGGGCCGAGTGCCGGATCGCCTACACCGTGAACGCCTGGAACACCGGCCTGACCACCGCGATCACGATCACCACCCTCAGGGACACCGGGGTCAACGGCTGGAGCCTGGCGTTCACCCTCCCCGCCGGGCAGACCATCACCAGCGGTTGGAACGCGACCTACTCGCCGACCAGTGGAGCGGTCACCGCCAGCAACGTCTCCTACAACGGCTCGATCCCGCCGGGCGGCTCAGTCAGCATCGGATTCCAGGCCAACCACACCGGCAACACCGCGAAACCGGCCTCCTTCACCCTCAACGGCTCGCCCTGCGCGGTCGTCTGACGGCACCCACAGGCGGTGATCAAGAGCTTTGCGTCATCCCGATCGGCTCTCATGACGCAAACCTCTTGATCACCGCCGCTCCCCCGATCCGTCCGACCGGGCGGTCCGGTTGCCGCGCGGACGGGTGGGGGTGGGGTGGTTCGGTGGATGTGGGGGTGCGGGCGGATCGATAGGGTGACGGTGACGGGGGGTCGCCTGGGGTCGCGGGCCGGGGTCGCCGGCCGCGCCGCAACGGGCGGGGTGTGCAGCCCGGTGGACCAGCCGCAAGCCGACCGCGCCGTCGTCACCACCGGTCGTCCACAAGGGAGCGTCTATGCGTCTGACTCTATCGATGAAACTGGTGCGCCGCCGGTTGCCCGCGTTCGCTCTCGGCCTGGGCGCGGTCACGCTCGTCGCCACCCCGGCCGCCGCCGTGCCGGCGGCCGGCCACCCGGCGACCTCCGCCACGGGCGTCGCCGCCACGGCCGCCCGGCCCTCGGCCGCCCGCGCGACGGGCTGGACGCCGGTGCCGGGCACGGCGCAGGCCCGGTCCGCGCCGGCCACCGCCACCTACGGCGGCGACCTGCACGTCTTCGTGCAGGGTCCGGACGGGCAGGTGCGGGTCGACCGGTACGACACCAACACCGACGCCTGGTCCGGCTGGTCCACCGTCCCCGGTGACGCCATGGCGACCTCGGCACCGGCGGCGGCCGTCTACGGCGGGGAACTGCACCTGTTCGTGCAGTCCGACCAGAAGGTCCGCACCAACCGGTACGCCCTGGACACCGGCGCCTGGTCCGGCTGGAGCACGGTCCCCGGCACCACGTCCGCGTCGTCGGCCCCGTCCGCCACCGTCTACGGCGGTGACCTGCACCTGTTCGTCCGGGGCGCGAACGGCAAGGTCCGTACCAACCGGTACACGCTGGGCACCGCCGCCTGGTCCGGCTGGGCCACCCTCGCCGGCCCGACCGGCGCCAACTCGGCCCCGTCCGCCGCCATCTACGGCGGTGACCTGCACGTCTTCGTCCGGGGCACGAACGGCAACGTGCGCACCAACCGGTACTCGCTGGCCACCGGGGCCTGGTCGGGGTGGAGCGACGTGCCCGGCGCCGCACGCGCGGCGTCCGCGCCGGCCGCCCTGGTCTACGGCGGCGGGCTGCACGTCTTCGTCCGCACCGGCGGCGACGACCTGCGCACCGCCTGGTACCTCCAGGACTCCGGCGCGTGGACGGGTTGGAGCACGATCGACGGCCCCGGCCCGACGATCTCCGCCCCGGCGGGAAGCGTCTACGGCGGTCTGGTCCGGTTGTTCGTCCGGGGCGCCGACGACGAGGTCTACCAGGGCCAGCCCTGACGGTTGCCGCTGCGACGCCGCCCCGTCCACCGACCCGGTGGGCGGGGCGGCGTCGCGTCGCGGCCGGACGGTGGCGGCTAGAGTCCGGGGCGTGGATGCGCAGGGGCGACGGGCGGTCGTGGTGGGCAACAGCGACGGTGTCGGGCTGGCCCTCACCCGGCGACTGGTGGCGGCCGGCTGGACCGTCGCCGGACTGTCCCGCAGCGGCAGCGACCTGACCGCCCCCGGCTACTCCCACCACGTCGCCGACGTCACCGGCGACACCTACCGCGAGGTGCTGGCCGGGGCGGTCGACCGGCTCGGCGGGGTGGACGTGTGCGTCTACGCGGCGGGGGTCGGTGAGTTCTTCGACCTCGGCGACCTGGCGGCGCAGACCAGGGCGCTGGAGGTCAACCTGATCGGTGCGGCGCGCACCGTGGAGGTGGTCGTGCCGGCGATGGTGGCCGGGGGCGGCGGTCACCTCGTGGGCCTGTCCAGCCTCGCCGACGTCGCCCCGTCGGCCCAGGCCCCCGGGTACGCCGCCGCCAAGGCGGGATTGACGTCGTACCTGGTCGGGCTGCGGGGCGCGCTGCGCCCGCACGGGGTGCGGGTGACCGTCGTCCGGTTCGGGTTCGTCGACACCAAGATGGCGAAGTCGCCGGTCAAGCCCATGCTGCTCAGCGTGGAGCGGGCCGCCGACGTGGTGCACGACTGCCTGCGTACCCGGCCGGCGGTCGTCTCCCGGCCCCGCCGGATGGCCGCGGTGGTGCGGGCGGCCGGGGTCGCGGCGAGGGTGGCCGCCCGGCGGTGAGCCGTACCGGCCGGCGGGGTGGTCCGTGGGGCCGCCTTGAATTCGTCACGATCGTCGTGGGATTCTGATGCGTCGATGACTTGCCGCGCGTGGGGCTGACAGTCGTCCAGGGCAACCGGGAACCGCTGGGTTTCCGGGGGACGGCGACAAGCACGACGGAACGACGCCAGCACTCCCGTCCATCAGTCCCGCCCGCCGTCTCGACGCCCTCGTGGGCGACGCAACCCCGACCGGCCGGGCGATGTGCTGTGGTGACCCCCGAAGGAACCCCGTATGAACAGAGATTCCGCCCCACCGTCGCGCCCGTCGCGTCGCGGCCCGGGGCGCTGGACGGCGCTCGCCGCGAGCCTGCTGCTCGCCACCGGTGGGCTCGCCGTGGCCGGCTCGTCGCCCGCCGACGCGGCGGCGGACCCGGTGGCGGTGACCGTCAACGCCAACGCCGGGCTGGCCACCGTGCCGGACACCGCGCTGGGCGTCAACCATGCCATCTGGGACTCCCAGCTCGGCACGGCCGAGACGTCGGACCTGCTCAAGGCCGCCGGTGTGCGGATGATGCGCTACCCGGGCGGCTCGTACGCCGACATCTACCACTGGCGCGACCACACCGCACCCGGCGGGTACGTCGCCCCGAACACCGACTTCGACACCTTCATGGCCGCCGCCCGGCGGGTCGGCGCCCAGCCGATGATCATCGCGAACTACGGCACCGGCACCCCCGCCGAGGCCGCCGACTGGGTGCGCTACGCCAACGTCACCAAGGGGTACGGCGCGAAGTGGTGGACGGTCGGCAACGAGAACTACGGCAACGGCCACTACGGCTCGGCCTGGGAGGCCGACGACCACCCCGACAAGAGCGCCAGCCAGTACGCCCGGCTGGTGGTCGACTACGCCGACGCGATGAAGGCGGTCGACCCCACGATCAAGGTCGGCGCGGTGCTGACCATGCCGGGCAACTGGCCGGACGGGATCACCGCCGGCAGTGACCCGGGCCCGTGGAACCGGACCGTGCTCTCCATCGCCGGCCCGAAGATCGACTTCGTGGACGTGCACTGGTACCCGGGTGGCACCGCCGCCGAGTCGCTGGCCCGGACCGCCCACATCGACGAGGCGGCCCACCTGCTGCGCGACCAGCTCACCCGGTACGCCGGCCCGAACGCCGCCCGGATCGGCATCAGCTTCACCGAGCTGAACGTCGGCACCGGGCAGAACACCCAGCCGGGCGCGCTGTTCCTCGCCGACGCCTACAGCGACCTGCTGGAGAACGGCGTCTTCACGGTCCAGTGGTGGAACGTGCACAACGGCATCGGCACCGTCACCGAGGTGGCCGGGCAGACCGACTACGGCGACTTCGGGCTGCTGTCCAGCGGCGGGTGCACCGCCGACAACACGGTCTGCGAGCCGCCGCTGAACACCCCGTTCGCCCCGTACCACGGGCTGTCGATGATGAACCTGTTCGCCCGGCCGGGTGACCAGTTCGTCCGGGCGGCCACCGACCAGCCGCTGGTCACCGCGCACGCCGTGCGGCGGGCCGACGGGGATCTCGCGGTGCTGCTGGTCAACAAGGACCCGGACAACGCCCACCCGGTGACCATCGACTACGCCGGTTTCACCCCGTCGGGTGCCGCCCCGACGACGTACTCGCTGACCAACGGGGCGTCCGGCGTGGTCACCGGCCAGTCCGGCAGCGCCGGCAGCCGGACGCTGCCGGCGTACTCGCTGACCACGCTGGTGCTGCGGCCCGCGTCCCCGGTCACCGCGCACCCCGCCCCGCCGGGGCAGCCCACCGCGAGCGGGGTGACCGACCGGTCGGCGACGATCTCCTGGTCGCCGGCCCCGCCGAAGGGCGCCCCGATCGCCAAGTACGAGGTGTACCGGCAGAACGGCACGGTCAGCGAGCAGCTCGGCGAGACGGCGGGCACCTCGTTCACCGTGGACAACCTCGTCCCCGGCACCCGGTACACGCTCAACGTGCTGACCCGGGACACGGCCGGGAAGGTCTCCTGGTCGTCGTCGCCGGTCACCTTCACCACCGCCGGCCCGGCCGGGAGCAGCTGCACCGTCCGGCTCACCACCGCCAGTGACTGGGGCAACGGCTGGGTCGGCAACGTCGAGATCGTCAACAACGGGGCGAACCCCGTCGACGGCTGGACGCTGACCTGGAGCTGGCCGACCGGTTGGCAGCAGGTGAGCAGCGGTTGGAACGCCACCTGGACCCAGACCGGGCGTACCGTGACGGTCGCCAGCACCGACGACAACCGGCGGATCGCCGCCGGTGGCAGCACCACCGCCGGTTTCGTCGGTTCCTACGGCGGCCCGAACGTCCCGCCCACCGGTTTCGTGCTCAACGGCACCCCCTGCACCGTGGGGTGACCGGGGCCGGGTGGCCGTCGGCGCAGCGGTGCTGCGGCGGCGGCCACCCGGGGGTCGGTCAGAGACCGGCCGCGTGGGCGGCGGGGGTGCCACCGACCACCGGAAGAACGATCTTGCTGCTCTTCAGGGCGACCTTGATGTTCGCGGCGGTGGTGTCCGCCTGGCTGGAGTACTGCGGGTAGCTGGCCACGATGATCACGCCGATCCGGTGGCCCGGCTTGAACACGTAGTCCTCCGGCAGCAGCGGGAAGGTGAAGTTGTACGACTCCCCCACCACCAGCGGCACGGCCGTGCGGATCGACTGCCGGTTCTGGGCGTCCATGATGCCCTTGGTGACCAGCTCGTAGTCGGCCGTGGCGACCCGCTTGGCGGTCTGCTTGTAGCAGCCGTCGTCGGTCGGGCTGTTCAGCCCCCAGCAGTCCTCGGTGGCCAGGGTGATGATGCCCTCGCCGGAGGCCCGGTGCGCCACCCGCTCGTCGGTGCCGTAGTCGACCAGGATCGCCCCGAAGTTGGTGTCGGTCTGGTCGGCCGAGGCCCGCAGCTGCACCGTCGGCGTGCCCGAGATGTGCAGGGGCGCGGTCAGCGGCGCGGACAGGAACGCCAGCCGGTTCGGCTGCACCGTGTCCGGGTTGAGGATCATGGTGTTCTGGGTCTGGGTACGGCTGTCCTGGAACGCGCCGGTCGCCGGCTTGGCCGTCGGCACCAGCTTCAGGCCGCCCGCGCCGGTGGTGCCGGGCTGGAGGAACACCTCGGTGTCGGCCTTGCCGGGAATCGGCCAGTCGGCGTGGGTCTCCCACACGTCGGCGGCCCGCTCCAGGTCGACCCGGGGTTCGTCCATGATGCCGTTGGCGATCCCGTGCAGCCAGAAGTCGAACCACCGGTGCAGGGTGGACACCCACACCGCGCGCCGCGAGTCGAACGGGTCGACGTGCCCCTCCTGGGAGAGCCACAGCTTGCGCTGGATGTTGTTCTCCGCCAGGGCGTACCAGAACTTGCTGAAGTGGTCCGCGCGGACGTTGTCGTCGTTGAGACCGTGGTAAAGCAGCACGCTGGCGGTCATGTTGGGGACCTTCTTGACGTAGCTGCGCTCGTTCCAGAAGGCGGTGTAGTCGCCGGTCTCGTCGCCGTCGGCGGCGGCCATCGCGTCCCGCACCGGCTTGCAGTACTCCCGCCGCTCCGGGTTGGTGACCGTGTTGGCCAGCGACGCCACGTAGCTGTTGCCCCGGGTGACCACCCCGTTGCTGCGCACGTAGTCGTAGTACTCGGTGGGGCCGCTGATCGGCACCACCGTGGTCAGGCCCTTGACGCCGGTCACCGCCGTCGCCATCGCCAGCGAGCCGTCGTACGACTTGCCGATCATGCCCGACTTGCCGTTGTGCCAGTCGGCGGTGACCACCTGGCCCGCCGCGTTACGCGCGGTGGCCCGGCCGTTGAGCCAGTTGATCGCCTGCTTGGCGCTGAGATTGTCCTGGTTGGCGTTGGTGGTGGGGCAGCCGGTGGAGTTGTTGGTGCCCACCATGTCCAGCAGGATCACCGCGTAGCCGCGCGGCACGAAGTAGTTGTCGTAGAACAGCGGCCACTTGTCGAGCAGGCCGTCGCCGTCCAGGTCGGCCTTGCATTCGGACTCGTTGCCCCGGCAGACCGTCGAGTAGTAGGGGCTGGCGTCCATGATGACCGGCACCTTGAGCCCGTTCGCGGTGGCCGCCGGTCGCATCAGGTCGAACGCGATGATGTCGCGCAGGCCGTCGTTGTCGCTGTCGAAGGTGGAGTCGATGAACAGGCGTTCCCGGATGGCGTCGGCGTAGCCGAACACCGGCTGGGTGACCCCGTCCTGGACCACGATCGCCGGTCCGTCCGCCGCCGCCACCGCCCGTGGCGCCGCGCCCAGGGCGGCGAGCAGCACCGCGGACAGTACGGCCGCCCCGGCGCGAAGGGGCGTTCCCATTGCAGCCATGCAGTCTCCTTGAGTGTCCCGAGACCCGGCACGCTATGGGCCGACCGACCGGCACCACCACCTGCACCTGTAGGAACTTTGCCCACCCCGCCCCGACGACGTCGCCCCGGCGACACCGCCCCGGCGACGCCCGACGGGCGGCGGCGGTGGGCCCGCCGGTCAGTCCCGGTAGCCCCACTGCCGCAGCGGCTTGTCCAGCACCCGTTCCACGGCGGCGAGCTGCGCGTGGCCCAACTCCTCGTGGTAGGCGGCCTGCCGCCCGGCGTGGAACCGGTAGCGCCCGAAACCCCTCTCGAACGCCGGTGACCAGTCCAGGCCGAGGAAGTCGAGCATCCGGGCCACCTCGGCACGCGGGTCGGCGAGCAGGTCCTCGTAGCGCACGTCGAGCCACTGCCCCTCGGGGTGCGCGGCGCGGGCCTCGGCGAAGGAGTCCATCAGCAGCTTCCAGCCCAGCGCGGCGAGCACCGGGAACGACCTGTCGTACTCCTCCCACTCCCGGTGCAGGTCGGTCGGCAGCGGCCCGAGGAACCAGTTCTCCGGCCCCCGCCAGCCGTCCCACCAGCCCATCTGGAGCCAGGAGTTGGTCACCGCCCGGCCGTCGCGCACCACGTTGACCACCCGCAGCTCCGGGTAACCGGCCCGCAGGAACCCCGTCCTCGGCCAGCCCGTCACGTGGTGCAGCAGCAGCCGACAGCCCTGCCGGGCGACCCGGGCGTCGAAGAAGGCCCGCAGCCGCCGCCGCAGGTACGGGGTGAGATCGTCGGCGGTCAGGTCCCGGCACGGCCGGGAGAAACCGGCCACCACGTGCCGGTCCAGCAGGTGGTACGCCTCCGACGGGGCGACCCGCAGCCGGCCCTTCTCCAGCAGCCGGCGGCTGTGCCGCAGCGACGTCATGCCCGCCGGGCGGGGCGCCGAGCGCCGGTACAGCGGGCCGTTGAGCCGGCCGGCCAGGTTGAGCCGGGACAGCTTGTCGTCGACCCCCGAGACGAACCCGACCCCCGGATGCCGGGACAACAGCTCCTGCACCAGGGTCGACCCGCACCGCCCGGTGCCCACCACCACCGCCAACATCGCTCAGCCCTCCTCGTGCCGGGCCGGCCCCGACCGCCCGACGCCCACCGACCGTCCACCGGCCGCCGCCGGCCCACCCCGCGCGGGCCGCCCCGCCCCGGCCGGTGCCGGGCCACCACGCCGCCACAGGTAGCCGAACCGCCGCAGCCCCGGCGCGGTCAGCGCGGTGACCAGCGCGTACGACCAGCGGGACAGGTCCCGCCGCCACTGCACGTCGGCGGTGATCGGCACCGGGCCGGTCCGGTGCCGCGACGGGTTGCCGGCCACCGAGTGCGTCGGCGTCAGCCGGACCGTCGCCGGGCCGGTGAACGGGCCGCCGTCGGGGTCCACCCCGGCGAACGCGGCGATCCGGCGCAGCGTCGCCTCCGGGTCGGCGGTCAGGTCCTCGTAGCGCACCCGCAGGTAACCCGTCGGGGCGCGGCCGGCCCACAGCCGGACGGTGACGGTGTTCCAGACCAGCCAGAGCAGGGCGGCCTTCCACACCGGTGGCCGGCTCATCAGCTCGGGGTCGGCGTCGCCGTCGAGGCCCCGGCGGCGACGCCAGGAGAACGCGGTGGCCCGGGGGTCGCGGACCAGGTGCAGCACCCGCAGCTCGATGCCGGGCAGCGCGTCGACCAGCGCGCCGTACGGGGGCAGCTTCGACGAGTCGACCACCACCCGGGCCCCGGTGTGCCGGGCCACGGCCGCGTACAGGTCGGCCAGCGCCGGGTCGTCCGGGTGCGCGGACACCGGCCGGACGCCGCGCCGGTGCCGGCGCAGCAACGC